>CAYZUL010000038.1:0-24917 GCA_964481895.1 uncultured Nitrospirota bacterium
GTCAGAAAGGATGGCTGCCTAAATGCTATTTCCACACCTATTGACAAGATCTCAGCGAGAGAACGAAAATACTCAGACAGAGAACTGATGGATAATTTAGAGACGGTTTGGCGTAAAGTTGGGTATCCACCAGGCAGAAGAATTCTTTCTAAGTATGGCGAATGCATTTCAGAACGTCCAAATAAAGATAGATGGGGGTCATTAAAAACGCATGTGAATTGCTTGCTCAACATAAAAAAGGGTCTATTCAATGGGAAGCTATCACTAATCGGTCATCCATGAATCCAACAATCTCATCTGACAATAATAAACAAGTCCGAAAATCATTAAGTTTAGACTTGCGGTTCCGCGTATTAAAAAGAGATAATTTCAAATGCGTAAAGTGTGGTAATAGCCCTTCCAAAGATCATGATGTAGATTTACATGTTGATCATGTCGTCCCTCTATCTCTTGGCGGTGGTGATGATATTGAAAACTTGCAAACTCTGTGCAATAAGTGCAATTTAGGGAAAAGCAATCGACACGCTACATAAATTTTCCCATAACAAGGCGCTACACCTGACGCCAAAAAGCGGCGCAGGTGAGCTTGGTCGTTGGGCAGGCAATCGAATATGTCACAGGATAAATTTACATTGGAGGAGTCGAGAAAAGAGGAGGCGAAAAAGATAAAAGGGGACCCACAGTTGCAGCAATCTTGTTTTTATCAGAACACAATGGTGTCAGCCCCTTGAACCTTGAATTTAGAATTTAAAAGGTTCTACAATCAACCAATAATATCAAGCGTCTTAAGTTGGTAAAGGGTACACCTATTTACTCAACTTTTCCTCCTTTCAGAGCTTCCCAACAAATAGGATCATTCAATTATCCAAGTTTATGAAAACCGCTTTGACCCGCAACACCATCCGCCGTATCGCCGACCCGCGTTCTTTTGAACTCGGCGAACAGTACCATGCCCTTGGTCTGGTTCGATCAATGACCGAGTACAACGGTCAGATAACGGCCAAGGTTAAGGGTACTCACACGTACACCGTCAAACTTCATGTGGACAACGGTGAACTGGAACACTCCTGCACCTGCCCCATGGGCGATGAAGACATATTCTGCAAACACTGCGTTGCAGCAGGATTGGCCTGGATAGAAAAAACAGGCAAAGACAAAAGCGAAAATCGGCACAGAGGCGCTAAAGCCGAGATCACGATGAAGGACGTTAAGGGGCACCTGACATCCCTTGAGAAGAATGCCCTCGTAGAGATGATCATGCAACAGACACAGGAGGACGACCATCTGCGCGAGAGGCTCTCCATGCAGGCTGCGAAGAATATGCCGGGCAGGCGAAATCTCAACGCCTTGAAAAAGATCATCCGCAGCGCAATCGCACCGGACGATTTCGTGGATTACCATTCCATGCGGCGATATGCGGAGAATGTGGACAATTTTCTTGATACGATCGAAGGCCTGCTGAAGGACGGTCATGCAACGGAGGCCATTGAGCTTGCCGAGTATGCAATTGAAGAGGTTGAGATCGCGATACAATCGGTGGATGATTCGAACGGCGAAATGGGCGATATTCTCCACCGGCTGCAGGAGATACATCTTGCCGCCTGTCGCACGGTCAAACCCGATCCGGAGAAGCTTGCCGAACGGCTTTTCGACAAGGAACTGAACGGCGAGTGGGATGTTTTTTATGGCGCGGCAAAAACATATGCGTCCATCCTTGGAAAAAAGGGGCTGGCACTCTACCGCGGTCTCGCTGAGGAGGAGTGGAGCAAGATAAAACCCCTCGGCCCGAACAAAGAAGAACGGGAAGAACGTTCACATCAACGCTTCAACATAACCCATATCATGGAAACCCTGTCCGAATTATCCGGTGATGTCGAGGCCCTGGTGGAGGTGAAGAAGCGTGATCTTTCCCATGCCTATCATTATCTCCAGATCGCCGAGCTTTACGCAAAAACTCATAAACAGGATAAGGCCCTTGAGTGGGCTGAGGCCGGACTGAAGGCGTTTCCCGAACGTACCGATTCCCGTCTGCGGGATTTTTTATCCGTAGCGTATCACCGGAGCAAACGTCATGACGAGGCAATGAAGCTCATGTGGCTGGAGTTTGCGGAACACTCCAGCCTGGAGAATTACGGAAAGCTTAAGAAGAATGCGGATCGGATCGGCCAGTGGCCATCATGGCGGGAAAAAGCGCTCGATTCCATAAGAAAAGAGATTGAGGCTAATAAACGGAAATGGACATCGAGATCATGGGGAATTGGCCCTGATCACTCCCTGCTGATCGATATTTTCCTCTGGGAAAAGGATTTCGATGCCGCGTGGCGCGAGGCGCAGACCGGCGGTTGTTCTCAACGTCTCTGGATGAAGCTGGCAGCAAACCGCGAAAAAGATTATCCCGCAGACGCGATAACGGTTTATAAAAAATGGATCGAGCCTATCGTCAACCAAAAGGACAACAGGGCGTATGAAGAAGCGGCTGTGTTGATCCGAAAAATACAGTCGCTGATGAGCCGCTTGAAGCAGGATGCGGAATTCGCCGAATATCTTTTGATGGTCCGCTTGACGCACAAACAGAAACGCAATTTCATGAAGCTCCTCGACAGGATAATATGATAAGAGGTAAAAAGAAGGACAGTGACCGATGCAGAGGAAAAGGGTAGAATGGTTTCCTTTAACGTCCTCAAGAATAGACTTTCTAATTGGATAAAAAGGTCGGACTAAATCCGCATCCTATACTCACCAGGTATGCCGACGAAGTCCTATTGTTGTCAAAAACATTCATCCAGATCAATGATTGGGTAGAGGGTTAGGCCCTTTTATTATTAATGCCGCTAAAGGCTTTTCTTGTAAAAGTGATCCGGCCCTTTTGGAACCCAGGATCGTAAAAATTAACAATCTGAATTCCAGCTGGGCCGGAAGGTTATAACGAGTACGGCTTAGGGCAGAGCGCTTATGATAGCCTGAATATCCCTCGGATAGAGAACGATCTCAATCCTCCGGTTCTGCTGCCTCCCCTCCGGGGTATCATTGGAGGCCACCGGCCGGTGTCTGGACATTCCCATTGCTGCCATCTTTTCCGAATCAACCCCCACCTTCTCCAGGTATCGGACCACCTGCGTGGCACGGGCCGCTGATAGCTCCCAATTCGATGGAAACTTGTCAATAAGCTTAGAGCCGATCGTGACATTATCTGTATGTCCCTCAATCCGGATATTGTGCTCTTTAATGTTTTTTAGTGCCTCGCTGATCTTTTCCAGGACACCCTTTCCTTCAGATGTGATCAGGTCGCTTCCGGACGCAAAGAGGATCTTGTCGATGATCCCCACTGAGAGCCTATCCTTTATCTGAGAGATCTTGATCCGGCCTTCACTGATCTCCTTCTCAAGATTCTTGATTAGGTCGCCATGCGTTCTGGTTCTTTCTTGTAATTCCCTCTCCTTGGCCGATGCCTCTTCTGCTGTAGTTCGAAGGGTGCCTTCCATCTGTTCCATCGCCAAGGTCTTTTCATTTAATTGTTGCTTGAGTAGAGATATCTCCTGGTCCTTCTTTGCTGACTCATCCTTGAGGCCTCCAGCCAGGGCCTCCTTTTCATGACGGGCATTATCAAGCTCTTCTTTCAGGGCTGCTAACTTGGCCTTCAATTCCTCTTCCGTTCTGATACCTGCCTCACGGAGGGAGACAAGCTCTTGTTCCATACCCCTGGTCTTAGTCAAAAGCCCATGCTCCTTTTCCAGGAAAGCCCTTTTGGCCTCTTCTAGCTCTGACCTTGTCAGGGATAGCTGCTTGGCCAGATCACTCTCTTTACCGGAAGAGGATTTCCGGATATCCTCTAGTTCTGCTTGCGCGCGAGAAAGCCCCTTCGTGAGCCCCTCATTCTGGGATGCAAGGGCAGCCTTGGATTGGCGCGTCTTCTCTAGCTCCTCTTTCAGGTCGGCTACCTGCCCTTTTAATTCCACTTCGGTCTTGCTTCTTGCCTGGCGGACAGAGTCCAGAAGTTGCTCTAAGCCCTCTGCCTTGCTCGTCAACTCCTTCTCTTTTTCCAGGGAAACTCTTCGTGTCTCTTCTAACTCTGATTTTGTTATAGAGAGCTGTCTGGAAAGCTCCTCTTCTCTTTCCGAAGCCTTCTTTCTTGCCTCTTCTAATTCCGAATTTACCTGAGAGAGCCGCCTGTTTAGATCTTTCTCTTTCTCGACTGCTTGACGCATAGCCTCTTCAAGGCGATCTTTTGACTCCTTTAACTCCTTTCCCAAGTTGGCGGTTTTCTGTTGTTCCTGTTCAAGGCGCTGGGCCAAGGCATCCTTCTCTGCTACCTGGGTAAGGTAGCTGCCCTTAGTGACGCAACCTCCTAGACCTGCAAGGAATATGACTACAGCGATAAGAATAGATCTTTCTTTCACCTTAAATCTCATAAAGGACCTCCTTGTTTTGGACATAATCCAATCCAGATGTTAAAGATAAACTCCTTTGGCGGCAAGGCGGGCGTGACCCATTGGCTTTAGCCCCGTTGCTCTGCGTCACAGGGTTTCCCCTGGTTTGCTCTGAGCAAAGGATCCGGCTACATAAAATCTCTGGCGCATAAAAAAAGCAACTCGTATGCCATTGAATCCTCAAAAAAATATCTTCCATATTTACAAAACGTTATGGATATGGAGGCATCTAAAATGATCTGCTCCATGCTGGCACTATGTAATAATCTTCATAATCCAGTGATATTTTTTGTCACGTAAGAATGGACCACACCCATCAGTTTGACTACTTGTTTTTATTAGATGTAGAATCTGGGAATGAAACGGATGAGAATTTTGGTATTTCTCATTATGGTAGCTATATTTTCCCCTGCCTTCTCCGCTTGTCTTCTGAACGATCCTAATCTTATGGCCTCTGTATTACCTCCCGCGTCGCCGTACCAGGATATAGATGAAATCGAAGATGGGAAGATTGTGCATCTTCCTACCGGGATCGAGGTCCCGGAAGATCGGCTCCTGGATCTTCTGGCAGCGGCCCGGATAACCTATGTGGGAGAGTCCCACGATAGCCTGGCGGATCACCAGATTCAGCTGGCCATATTAAAAGGGCTCTGGAAGCGCTTTCCGGGAAAGGTGGCTGTCGGTATGGAGATGTTCCGTAGGCCTGTTCAAACCGACTTAGACCGCTGGATAGGAGGCGGGATGGAGGATAAAGAATTTCAAAAGACGTGGTATGAGAACTGGGGAATAGACGATGGGTATTATAAGGCCCTCCTCTTGTTTATCCGGGAAAATAAGATCCCTCTGATAGCGCTGAATGCCTCAAAGGAGATGGAAACCAAGATTAAAACAAAAGGGTTTAAAGGGCTTTCGCCGGAAGACCAAAAGGGGATGCCTGAGGTTGACCCTGACGATCCACACCATCGTACGGCACTTATGGCCATCTACAAAGGACATAGTAACGATACGACGGGTTTTGAGACTTTTTACGAAACTATGCTCCTATGGGATGAGACGATGGCGGAGACGGTTGCAAGGTACCTTAAATCTCCCGGAGGGGTAGATAAAAAGTTAGTTGTCTTTGCCGGAGGTTTTCATGTGAACTATGGCTTTGGCATCCCGAGAAGGGTTTTCAGGCGCCTTCCGGTGCCTTACCAGATTGTGCTCCCTCACGCAAAAGATACGCCGACGGAGCAGAGGATGATGGATGTTAAACTCCCCGATCTTCCTCTTTTATTGGCCGACTATATATGGGCGGTAAAATACCGGGAGCTTGAGGACAAAAAGGTTCTCCTGGGCGTTCAGATTGAACCATCTCAGGCCGGGGTCCGGATTATCAGCGTCTCCCCTGCATCTGTAGCAAATGAGGCCGGGATCACGGCTGGGGATATCATAGTATCTTTTGATGGTCAGGAGATAAAGGAGCCCTTTGACCTTACCTATGCCGTTAAACAGAAACGACCTGGAGATCGGATCAAGGTTAAATTTATACGCTCCGGAAAGGAGATCGACACTGAGGTGGTAATGAAGTCATCCTTAAATCAGTAGAGACCCCCCGCCTTTTGAGGTTTTTCCATATAGGCCCCTATTGCCTGCCATCCGATTACCTGTTCCAATGAGGATAGGATGCTTTAATGCAAATATAATATGAGAATTCCGGCAGATGCGCTTGAGATTCCAGTAAAAATAGACGATAAATATAACAAGAAAAGATTATAATGACGAATCTGGGGATATAAGGCAGGCATGAATAAAGGAATGAGACTTAAAGGAAGGATACTGTATAAATTTGGCAGTGTAATTCTTCTTTTGCTGGCCATCCACCTTATTGTCGTTATCATAGGCCTTTATACGTCGAACAGTGTATCTGGTGATGCTGCGGAGGTAAATTATGCCGGAAGTGTAAGGATGCGATCTTTTAAGATCGGGTTTCTTCTCAATAGGATGGACACTGCCTCTAAAGAGGAGTGGCCGATGTTAAAAAAAGAGATAGAGGAAGAGAGGGGTTTTGTTAAGGAGACACTCTATGGCCTCAGGGATGGAAACCCCAAATATGGGCTCCCTGGAGAGAAGAACAAGAAGATCCTGAACCAGTTGAATATGATTATAAGGGAGTGGGAAGAGGTTATCTCCCCACTGATTAAGAGGGTCATTGATGCAGAAACCCCTGATGAAGCCAAGACACTGATACCCAGATATAATGATAATGTTGCTGCTTATGTATCCTCGGTTGATAAGACCGTTCGTCTTTTTGAATCAGAGTCGGAAAAGAAATTGGACGACCTTAGGCTTGCCCATTATCTCCTTCTGATCCCGGCCGTAATTGCCAGCTTATTTGCCATTTTTATGATCTTTTTCTTGATAGAAAAACCGGTCAGGTCTTTTGTCTTGAGCATGAAGAGGGTTGAAAGAGGGGATCTTGATGCAAGGATCGAGATTAAATCATGCGATGAGTTTGGTTTTATGGCCAATGTCTTCAATCAGATGATTGCCAAGCTTGAAAAGTCTCATAGTGCGCTCGAGACCTCGGCAATTACCGATAGCCTTACAGGAATACTCAATTATGGAGGCTTCCAAGGCCGCCTGAGGGATGAGTTCAGAAGGATTGCAAGGTCCAGGGAACCTGTATCGCTCATCATAGCTGACATAGATAATTTCAAAGATTTAAATGATACACATGGACACCCTGGAGGGGACATTGTCTTAAAAAAGATCGCTATAATATTGACTCAGATAACAAGGGAAATAGATGTAATTGCAAGATATGGCGGAGATGAGTTTCTGGTTCTGCTCGTAAACACTGGAAAGGAGCAGGCCATAATTACAGCGGAGAGGATGAGGAAAGCAGTCGAACTTACGGTGCTTGATTTTGGAGAAAAAAATTCGTCCATGACATTGAGCCTTGGCATAGCAACTGCTCCTTCGGACACCAAGGAAAAAGAAGAACTCATAGAACTGGCAGACAAGGCATTATATCATGCAAAAAAGAGCGGAAAAAATCAGACCAGGCATTATAGTGATATATAATTCTTTTGTTGGGGTTCAACCTTAAAGTAAATTGCTGTTTCAACGAGATGTTGGCAGTTTTAATGCCTCTCAGTTTCCTGTTCCTCAAGTTTATCAATCATCTCCCCCTGTTTTTTCTGACTATCTTCGAGCTTCTTGACCTGTTCCTTTGCCCTGTTGATCGGGGCAGGGCTTGGCAGATATGGTTCGACTGTCCTTTCAAATGAACCTGGCGAAGAGTCTTCTTTCTTTTCGATAAAGAGGCTGTAAATAACAGCCCCCAGAATCGATATCAAGAGGAGACCGATGAAGATGCGAAGGATACGACCTGCCACAAACCTCTGAACAAAAAATACCAAGACCACAAAAGATATCAGGGCCAAAACAATTTTTAATGCGGGGTAGTCTATCATTGAGATCAAATCGATATCCTTTTATTTAAAGGTTAGAGAATTATTGCCAGCAAATTTTAGCAGCAGGACCAAGACTTACATAGATAACAAATAGAGTATACCATATTATTTTCCGGGCATTGATAGTTTAATTGCCAACCCAGTCAGGTCTATGATATAAAAAAAGGAATTCTTAAAAAAATAATCAGGTGCTAGAGGTAATATAAATGGATGAAGATGTTATCTCCAAGATAGTGAAGGATTTAGAATCTCAAGGGGCGGCCCCTGCTTCTGTAACGGATATCCTGGGCCAGGTAGGAGATCAGATAGAGAGGGTCAGAAAAAGACTCAGCCGGATCTCTCACAAAATGGCCGTGATGTCCGGCAAGGGAGGCGTTGGTAAGTCTTCGGTGACAATAAGTCTGGCCCTTGTCTTTGCAAAGAAGGGACTTAAGGTCGGGATCCTGGATGCAGATATCAGCGGGCCTTCCATTCCCAAGATGCTCGGGGTAGGCGGAAAAACTATTAATATCACCCCTGAAGGGGCGATGCCTTCTGTCTCCCACCTTGGCATAAAGGTCGCCTCCATGGACCTGATGCTGGCAGGTAATAACACACCGGTAGCATGGAAGGGGACATGGCAGGACTCGGCAGTCTGGAGAGGGGCATTGGAGATGGGGGTGATCAGGGAACTCCTGGCAGATGTCGTATGGGGCGATCTTGACCTGCTCCTGATAGATATGCCTCCGGCATCAAGCGACAAGCCTCCTGTTATTGCCAATCTTATTCCAGATCTGGATGGAGCCATCATGGTAACCATCCCGACAGAGGTGTCACAGTATATTGTAAGAAAATCTGTCACCTTCGCCACTAAAGAGCTTAAGATACCGATCGTTGGCCTGATTGAGAACATGAAGTCCTTTATATGTCCTGAATGCGGACATAAATCGGGGCTGTTTAGTGAAGGATCTATAAAGGAGATGGGCATACCTGTTATAGGTGAGATCCCCTTCGATTCGAGGATGTCCAGATCCGCTGACAGGGGATTGCCATTTATTATCGAATTTCCTGATGCGCCTGCATCATTATCCTTTATTTCAATAGCCGATAAGATTATTGACCAATTTCTTAATAAGGAGACGCGTCAATGAAGTTTATATGCATGAAGTGCAACGATTTCATGGAATATGAAGACCAGGAGAAGGTGGCCGAACAGAGGCTGGGCCTTGTCTTCTCATGCAAAAATTGCAGCAGCTCCTTTGCCATGGTAACAAACTCCGGGGAGACACAGCTTGTCCATGCCTTAGGGATTCAGATAGGCGGGAGGTCCGGGCCGGCCCAGCCCCTTGAGCTGACAAGGGATTCCCTAAAAGAGGATGTGGAATCAGTTGGCCCTATCTGGACAGAGGAGGCAGAAAAGAGGATTTTAAATGTGCCCTCCTTTGCAAGGCAAATGGCAAGGAAAGGGATAGAGGATTATGCAAGGGAGAAAGGCTGTAGGGAGATAAACGGAAAAATTATGGACGAATATAGGGAAAAGGTCGGTATGTAGATCCCGGTATGACCTTTCCCGTTTAGAAGCAGCACCAACCCATTTCTATATCTGTTCTTGGGTATTCGAACACTCGCCTATAAAACCACTGTAAGACCTTTAAACGCTAAGAGATTCCAGTAGACTCCCTAATTTTGATGCATTCGTAAAAAGTCGTCATTCCCGCGAAAGCGGGAATCCAGCAAGCATGTAACTATCTGAAAAGACTGGATTCCTGTTTCCACAGGAATGACAAAAAAGTGCTTTTTAAGACTTTTTTACGAGATCGTCAATTTTACTTTGAAAAACGGTCAATTTGTTGTCCTTTCGGGCAATAAATTAGCCAAATTTTGCGTTTCATTGTAATTCAACGTAATTCATCGAAGATATATCCAATGTTATTTTTTTAACATACATCTATTGTATTTTTTTCTTGACAAACTAATTTTATTGTGGTTTATTCAAAACTGGATTATTGTTATCTATCGCCTTCAAGACGCAGGTATGCATGTTAGACAAAACAATCTTATGAGGTAAGACTATGAATAAACACCGGTTGCTGGTGTCCTGGATTACCTTTCTTATTTACATTTCCCTTTATTCCCAGGCGTTGGCCACGGAAGACCTTCCGGCCATCGTAAAAAAGATCGGGCAATCTGTTGTTGTAGTTCAGACCTATGACAAAGAGGGAAGCAGCCTCGGTCAGGGAAGCGGCTTTTTTATAAATGAGATGGGCAATGTTATTACCAATCGCCATGTGCTTGAAGGGGCAGACCGTGCCGAGATAAAAACAGCTGACGGGAAGGTCTATCTGGTTAAAGAGATCCTTGCAGAAGACAAAGAGGGCGATCTCATCCTCATCTCTGTGGCAATTACTCTGAAAGCAGTCCATCCTCTCTCTGTAAGCGCCTCTCTGCCTGAGGTTGGCGAGCGGGTGGTTGTGATCGGCAACCCCTTAGGTCTTGAGCAGACGGTATCAGATGGCATCGTCTCGGCAGTCAGAGAGATCCCATCATTTGGAAAGGTCGTTCAGATCACAGCACCAATATCTCCCGGCTCAAGCGGAAGCCCTGTGGTCAATATGAAAGGGGAGGTCATAGCGGTGGCAACCTTTCAGGCGGTTAAGGGGCAGAATCTGAATTTTTCTATCCCTGGCAAAAGGGTGGCAGATCTTACACCAGGGAAGGGGATAATCCTTGCTGAATGGGAAGAAGGTAGAAAAAAGGAATGGCTGGACTCAGCGGAAGAGATTTACTCTAAAGGGCTTCCTTTTGTTTGGGCGGAAAAGTATGAAGATGCGCTTCCCTATTTTGAGGAGGCAGTAAAAAGAAACCCACGCTACGCTGAAGCGCATTTTCAGATCGGATATTGCAATCTCTTCCTTTTACGATACGAAGATGCAATCAGGGCCTTCACACAGGTAATCCAAATCAAACGTGATTATACCGTTGTTGCTGTTGTCTACACCAATCGGGGGCTTGCCTATTACAACAAAGGCCAGTATGACCAGGCTATAAAAGATTATAACAAGGCTATAGAGATAGATCCGGGGAATGCTGTGGCCTACATCAATCGCGGGTTTGCCTATAGAAACAAAGGTCAGTATGATCAGGCCATAAAAGATTATACTAAGGCCATAGAGATAGATCCGGGGAATGCTGACGCCTACTACAACCGGGGGTTTACATACCTTATGAATTTAGGGGACAAGATCATGGGGTGTGCTGACTGGAAAAAGGCCTGCGAGCTGGGCCAATGCAGAAATTACAACATTTTAAAACAAAAAGGCGATTGCAGGTGAAAATAGTGTCTGCTTAAGGAAATATTACTAAATATGATGGGTTATGCTATTTGCGCCAAAAATAATCGTGGTGCCATAACTTGCAATATATTTTTACGGGGGCAAAATAAAAGGGTCAGGTTCTGCAATATTAATGAGGAAAAATAGAACAACGTCCCCTTTTTCCTCGATTTTCCGCTTGCGCTCTGACCCTTACGGGTGCGTATAACACGGGCTATACGGCTTACTTCGTTCGCCCAAAACAGCTGCCGCCGACTTCGTATAACCCGAAACCGTTAGCTGAAATTTGTTGCCACATGACCGAATCAAAACCAACAAACATTATATTCTTTTCAGAAGGGTTTAAAGAACTCGAATTTCTTGCAAGGTATTCTTATCCCTCTACAATTGCCTCCGCCGCATCTGAATTAAACGTAAAGGCATGGCATGTGTTGAGAGCTTTTCAATTACTGAACGAGGAACTCAACAATAAGCCTTACATTGAAAAAACACTTTCAAAACATATAGCCGTCCTATCCAATGCACTAAAAAGCCATCCAGAAAAAGGACCACTTGTAGTATGGCTGGAAAATTACAGAATTTCTTTCTCTATTGAGGCATTGTTTTTTCAAATCAAAGCCTTTTTGGATTTTTTTGCAATCAAGGTAATTGAAAAAGCTCTCAACATGAATTCTGGTCTCCAAACATTCAAGAGCAAAGGTTCAGGGAGCAAATATGATCCAGGAAGAAGCTTTTTAGATGCCTTACAAAATAACGCACCGAAAGAATCCAAAATAAAGGCGGTGGCAATTGCTGGAATCATCGAAAAACATAAGCCGCTATGGATAGACGCGGTGATTAGAGACAGGGACAGAGCCACGCATTACGGAACATTACAAACAAAAATCACAATGAATAGCGGCTTATTAACAGGACCTATCACTAATTTCTCATTTCAGACATTCTTTGAAGAAAATAACTTAACGGAATTCAACAATTCGTTAGTAGGACATTTTCTAAAATTCTTAGAGGAAATTTTACAAAAAATTCAGAACAATTAAACAGTCGTATTAGTCAATGATAATTCATTTGCAATTTAATCTGATCTGTGATAAACAAGTTAGCCATATACTAACATGTTATGGTTAAGACAAAAAAAGCATGATAACGGATAAAGACAAATTCTTTGTCGAGCTTGAAGCCGTAGGCGAACAAACTGTAAGAGAAAAACTCGCGCAAGGTGTATACGGCCAAGGGAAAATAGCCCTTATCAACGAGTGGCTTCGTAAACTGGACGCCTCCAGATCAGAAGGAACTTTATTGCGGCAGGAAGAACGGGATTTAGAGGCCAATGATCTGGCGCGCGAAGCTAATGCATTTGCTCGTGAGGCCAATGAGGTAGCCCGATCGGCAAGAGATGAAGTACGTCTAAGTAACCGCATGGCTCGCTGGGCAGTGATAATCGCTATAATTGCTGCTATAATAGCGATTGCAAAGGATATTATATTGCTTTTTTAAATCCTCATAACCACTTATGTAGCCGACACGGAAGAACAGCCCTCGCGGCTGATGACGGCGTTAGAAGGTGAGATGAACGCGTCAACCGCCTCTACGATCTACTGGCTCTTTGGCCGAGGTGTGTCGATAGAATGTGGACTCACTTGGACAGTTCCTGAGGAATGGTGTCATCTGTCCCGTGAAGCGAACGTTGATCGCATCAGGGAGCGCGTTCGTGCTGAGATGGACCAAGTCTATGTCTCTGGCGCACCTTATCGACAACTTCTTGAACTGTTGAGACACGGTACACAGCCGGGATGGCGGCACCAGTTCATCACGACAAACTGGGACTTCCTGCTCCAAAGAGAGATTCTTGGCCTAGGGTTACGGTACCTACCGAAGTGGCTGCATAGTAGCCATGTGTCGCACATGAATGGGACCGTCGAGGTTCTTGCAGATAACTCGAACCGTAGCCCGTTCCTCCTGGAGAATGATCCACCATCCCAGAGAACATGGACGGTAGAAGCGAACGTCACGTACAACGAAATGATTTGGGGTCGTCATTTCGTTGTCGTTGGAATCTCGTTCGAATGCAATACTGATCGATTCCTGCTGAAAGCCCTTGGAGATGTATCGGATGACCTTATCATTGGCGAGTCGTACTGGATTGTATTGAATCCGGATGAACATGCTTTACACAAGGTGGTCGGTACAATACAACGTTGCCTGCCTAGGGCAAAAATCGATCCGATAAAGAAGACATTTCTAGAATGGTTGAGAACAAAGATGCCAGAACTTCAGCGTCTCGGCGCGCTCCTCTTCTAACACTTACTAAGGAGTTCATAAGTAATCAGACATTAAGCGCCGCATATTTTGTTGTTGGAGCCTGAAAGAAAGACTGTATTTTTTGTGTATCTCGCTGCAGTGTCCTCATGTGTGATATGGATTTCTGTTTCAGATCTTGCGGCCCTGAAACCGTCATTCTGCCGATTCCGTTATTCTTGAGGTCATTCCAGACGAGTTCATCAGGGTTAAGTTCTGGAGAATACGGCGGCAGGAAGAACAATTTAAGCCGTTTTTTCTCCTTTGCAAGAAATCTCTTTATCGCAGTGGCCCGATGCACAGGGTGTCCGTCAACTATGAAGAATATAGGATGAGCAGTCCTATATATCAGCCTCCTTAGAAAATCACAGAACTGCCTGGCCGACAGCTTGCCTCCTATGATCATGAATTTCATATGCCCTTTTGGGCTTATTGCAGATATCAGAGGACTAAAGGGGACGCCTCTCTTTAACCCTTCCAGTGAGTAAGCTGCACTGCCGTGCAACTGGTAGCCCCCAAGCAGTGGCGGCGTCTACCACATCTGCCTGGAGTGTTAGGCTGTTTTTCTTCTTGGTTCTCTTGCATGAACAATCCCTAGTAAACCGTCTATTGCAATATCCTCGTCTATCATAGGCCAATGGATGCCGTAACCGGAAGGAGATATTTCGTATGTATTTCGTTCTGCTTCAGATGCCTGCTCAAGAGCAGAGGAGATATCCTTTATTGTGAGCTTTTTCTCTTCTCCGTCAATAGTTATTGTCATATGCCCTTTGCTAAAACAAAGATTTTGAATGTCATGATGTTTTTTCATTGTTGTCTTCTCCTTTGAAACTCATCCCATTGTTGTTCGATGTACTCAAAATGTTCATAAATTATTTTCTTTATTTCCCGTTGATCCTTGGAAGACAAATTATAACTGAAGACTTCCTCAAGGTCGAACTTATCCCTCTCAAGCCAATACTTACATTCCATATCCCCTTTTCGGCAATGGACGTGAGTAGGCTCATTCCCTTCATTTGCATAGAAGAAAAGCCGCCATCCCATTATGAGTAAAATTGTGGGCATAAATGCTGTACTCAATTCATATTTTAACGTTACAGCCTGGGCATAAGCAAGCAAAATTATAAAGCATAAAGGGGACGCCCATTAAAAGGCAGTTCTCTTTAATTGTCAAAGACCGCAGAAGATGCGATATCCAGATGGAAAGATCATGGACGAATATAGGGAAAAGGTCGGTATGTAGATCCCGGTATGACCTTGCCCATAATCACCGGCCTCTTTGCCCCTGTCACACGCGGGAGATTGTTCGGCCTGCCGTGGATGGTCTCATAGGCCAACAGGGCAAAGGCCATCGCCTCAATAGCCCTGCTTGAGATCTTGTGATCCTCAAATACAGATACCTTGACAGGATTAAAGCCTTCCTGCATAAACCTCATGAGGCACCTGTTCCTTGTCCCGCCTCCGCCCACTATTACTTCATCCAGCCCTTTTTTGATAAAGCCCCTGCTGTTATAAATTATCGATTCCGCTGTAAAGGCGGTTACAGTTGCAAGGAGGTCATATCTGTTCAATCCAAGGACTTCAGCCCTCTTTAAGACCTTATCCGCCAGCGCCCTGCCGAACTCCTCCCTGCCCGTAGTCTTTGGCGGGTCTTTCTTAATAAAGGGATGTCTCATAAGGGATCTCAGGAACTCTTTTGAGACACTACCCTTTGACGCCATCTCTCCACCATGGTCTATCCCTGACTTTGATCTGAAGCATATTCTAAAGACCTGATCGATCATCACATTGCCAGGCCCTGTATCAAAGGCAACTGTATCAGATATCTTCCCCCCTCCTGCCAGATATGTGACATTAGCCATGCCACCGATATTTATGATAAGCCGCGAAATCTTGTCGCTGAATAGATGATAGTGGAGGTAAGGGGTTAGCGGGGCGCCCTCACCGCCTGCTGCCATGTCCCTTGGCCTGAAATCAGCCACTGTCGTCACCCCTGTCCTCTCTGCTATTACTGATGGCTCACCTATCTGCAGGGTTGATCTTATCTCCTTCCCCTTTTCCCTCTTTATCTTCGGCATATGGTATACAGTCTGACCGTGAGATCCGATAAGATCTAGTTTTGATATGCCGATACCTCCCTTTTTTGCTATCATCAGGGCTGCATCTGCAAAGAGTTCACCGATGTAGAAATTCAGATAAGAGATACTGCCTATATCAGACTTAGATGGAAGATCGATTACCTGCTCCATCAGGCCTTTGGGATATGGGTAGGTCTCGAAATCAATCAGCCTGATCTTAAGATCAGGCCCTTCATTGATCTCTACTAATGCGGCATCTATCCCGTCAGCCGATGTCCCTGATATCAGGCCCACAACGATCATGCTCATCCTTAACCTTTCTTAACAGATCAGGCCTTGTAATCAGGTCAAGCGCCGTGAGAGATATCGCCTTTGCGGCCAATAACATCCCCTTTAAGCCGGCATCTGACCCTGCGGCCTGTGTAAATTCAATCGAATGGGGCACTGTATTATAATCACATATGGCCAGGGCAGGATGTATGGTAGGGACAACCTGACTTACATTCCCTATATCAGATGATCCTATCTCCTTATACTCTTCATCTATACCCGTCTTTACGCCCAGGGATTTTAAGTGCCCCCTGAAGATATCCGCCATAGCATAGTTTGGTCTAAAGGGCATAAGAATATTCTTGTCGATCTTGAATCTTACCTTTGCCCCTGTAGCCCTTGAGGCCCCCTTAGCACAGCCTTTCACCCTATCAAGGAGTAAAGATGTATAGTCACTGTCAGTCGAGCGGATAAGGAACCTCGCTTTTGTATAATCCGGAATTATATTTGGCGCCTTGCCGCCATTTGTTATGATCCCGTGGATCCTGGAGTCCGGTCTTATGTGCTGGCGGAGTGCGGCTATATTATTAAAGGTCTGGATTACAGCATCCAGTGCATTAATCCCCATATGAGGGGAACCTGCGGCATGGGAGGCCTTGCCGAAGAATTCGATCTCAAGGTCAATTAATGCAAGGCTCCTCTTTATCGTCTCTGTCTTGTTTGCAGGATGTACCATCATGGCCGCATCCAAACCGTTAAAGATGCCTGCTTCAATCAGCCTGATCTTCCCTCCTCCCCTCTCTTCTGCCGGCGTACCGATCACCTTAAGCCTGCAGGACCTTGGGCCGAGAACAGATGCAAGTGCTATGGCAGCGCCGACTGAAGATGGTCCTATGAGATTATGGCCGCATCCATGCCCTATCCCCGGCAGGGCATCATACTCTGCTATAAATCCTATAACAGGATGGGATGATCCAAGCCCATATGCTCCAGTAAATGCAGTGGCAAGCCCTCCAACGCCCTTTTTAACATCAAATCTTGAATCCTCAAGGAGTCTTGCAAGCAGATCCAGTGCCTTATATTCCTCAAAGGCAGGCTCGGGGTGTCTATGGATAAACAGGCTCGCCTCCTTCAACTTTGGGGCAAGCCGATCTATGGCTGATAAAAGTCTGTTTTTCATATCATTTACGGATCAAGATATAATAATCTGGCATCCTTGTCAAATCACCTATGCTGCCAAAACTCTGACGCTTTGGCACCACCTTTGACGCCAATTCTTTTTAACAGACCCCGGGTCTTCACAGAAGACAGCCACTGACAGGGGATTGAACAGATCATTCATATTGGCATGCCAATTGCTTTATACATACTCCGTAAATTTAACGGGGGTAGCGCCTATGGCAACAGAGACAAAGGATAAGAAGGAAGAGGCTGGAGGAGTCAAGGCTGAACCAAAAAAAGGCTCAAACCTAAAGTGGATCATTATATCCGTGGCCGGGGCGGCCCTCTTAGTCGGAGGAGGTTTCTTCGGGTGGACCCTCTTTTCCTCGCGCCAACATGAGGCTCCAAAGGCAGAGGCATCAGTCCCACCGGTGCAAAAGGGCAAGATAGAGACAGTGCAGGCAAATGCAGCGTTTATATATGCCCTTGATCCCTTCATAGTAAACCTCTCTGATACCCCGGAGATAAGATATCTTAAGATCACCATAAAGCTTGAGCTTGAAAATGAAGAGATCTCCAAAGAACTTGAAGACCATATAGCACAGGTCAGGGATGCCCTTCTTATACTCTTAAGCAGCAAGGATTATGAGGGGATAAGGAGCACAGAAGGGAAGTTCAGGCTCAGGGAGGAGATCGTGGAGAGGTCAAATATCATTATAAAGAAAGGGAAGGTAAAGACAGCATACTTCACGGAATTTGTTGTCCAGTAGATACCCGATATGGAAAAGATACTTTCACAGGATGAAGTAAATGCGCTATTAAAGGGGATCTCGACCGGAGAGGTTGAGACAAAATCGAAGGAGGCTGATAAATCAGGAATACGCTCCTACGACCTCACAAATCAGGACAGGATCATAAGAGGAAGGATGCCTTCCCTGGAGACTATAAATGAGAGGTTTTCCAGGTTTTTCCAGGCCTCGCTGACTGCCTCTCTTAAGAAGACAGTTACATTCTCGCCCTCAGCCCCGGAGGTAATGAAGTTTGGAGAATTCCTAAAGAAACTGCCCCTGCCTTCAAATATCAATCTTATCAGGATGGAGCCGCTTCGGGGATATTCAATATTTGCCATGGATACCAGGCTCGTCTATCTGCTGGTGGATCTCTTCTTTGGAGGGACAGGGACCTTGCATGTAAAGCCGGAGGGCCGCGATTTTACCGCCATAGAGACGAGGATCATCAGGAAGGTAGTGGATATGGCCCTATCAGACCTTGAGAGGTCATATAGACCGGTCCATCAGGTAAACATCCAGTATTCCCGCTCTGAGATAAATCCGCAGTTTGCAACCATAGTGGCCCCTACAGAGATAGTAATATCCATAAACTTCAAGCTTGAGATAGATACGGAGATAAGGGATATCTACCTATGCCTGCCATATTCAACAATAGAACCGATCAAGGATAAGCTATATGCCGGCTTTCAGTCTGATCAGCTCGATGCGGGCCAGAACTGGACTTCTACCCTAAAGAATCTTTTATGCGGATGCAGGGTCCCTGTGGAGGCTGAACTCGGGATGGCCAATATCAGGATTCAGGATATCTTTAATCTGAAAGTCGGGGATATATTGCTGCTCGAAAAGGGCATATCCGAACCGTTGATTGCTAAGATTTGCGGTATCCCGAAATTTAAGGGACACCCCGGGATATATAAAGGGAACCAGGCCTTTCAGATAAGTTCATTAATTAAGGGGGAGACCGATGGAAGTCATTTCTAATGGTTTGGAAGAGAGAGAGAAAACAGCAAAAGAAGACGGGAAAAAGGGCGGAGAGGTCATACCCGCGACCTTCAGCCAACTAAAGGATAAGCCGCATGAGGCATCCCATGGTAACCTTGATCTGATACTGGATCTAAATCTTGAGGTATCCGTACAGCTAGGCAGCACAAGGATGCTGATAAGGGACCTCCTCCAGCTGGGCCCCGGCTCAGTAATAGAGCTATCTAAGCTTGCAGGTGAGCCGATGGACATCCTGATTAATGATAAGCTTATCGCGAGGGGAGAGGTGGTTGTGGTTAACGAGAAGTTCGGCATCAGGCTTACAGATGTCATAAGTCCTGTAGATAGGATTAAACAGCTAAAATAATCTAATAAGGTATTATTATGTCAAGTATTAAAGTTTTTCTGGGTTCCCTGATTCTTCTGCCCATTACTGCAAACTCCCTTGCGGCATCCGGCATAGGCGAGAATAACCCGGACTTCTTCTCCTCGATAGTAAAGGTATTCTCAATCCTGTTTATAATCCTTGCGATCATGCTTGTATTGTTCTACCTGTCCAAGGGCCCGCTCAAAAACCTCAAAAAGAAGATCGGCTTGAAAGACAGGGATGAGGTAATAAAGGTCCTGGGTATAAACCATATTGCCCCAAAAAAATCTATATGTGTAGTGGATGTCGCGGGACATATATTTGTAGTAGGTATTACGACTGACAACATAATACCCATTGCCAGACTTCAAGACAAAGAACTAACAGAAAGAACCGAGAAAGGATCTACTATGGAGGACGATAGAGGGCGCCGCCCATCATTTTTCAATATATGAATATGAGATATTCAATAGGGTTATTTTTAGCCGCATCGGTTCTTCTCCTGCTAATGCTGTTTGGCGGAACAGGTCATGCGGAAGGCCAGGGTCTTCCATCTATTACAATCGGTCTTGGAAACAATAAAGATGGCGGCATGGTAATATCACTGCAGGTACTTATCCTTCTTACGATCCTTTCCCTGGTCCCTGCCATCCTGATCATGATGACCTCCTTTACTAGGATTATTGTGGTCCTGTCCTTCTTAAGACATGCCCTCGGGACACAGCAGATCCCTTCCAACCAGGTACTGATAAGCCTCGCCCTTTTCCTCACATTCTTTGTCATGGGCCCGGCCTGGCAGAAGATAAACAGCGAGGCGCTCCAGCCCTATCTCGCCAAGAAGATCACCCAGGAGGAAGCAATAAACAAGGGGATAGTTCCAATGAGGGAATTTATGCTCAGACAGACAAGCGAGAAAGACCTTGGTCTCTTCGTAAGCATCTCAAATACCGGGGAAAAGAACATTAAGACCCCTGATGATATACCAACATATACTATTATGCCTGCATTCATTATAAGCGAACTCAGGAAGTCCTTCCAGATCGGATTTATAATATTTATCCCCTTCCTGATAATTGATATGGTGGTTGCCAGCTTGCTGATGTCGATGGGCATGATGATGCTTCCTCCGATTGTGATATCCATGCCGTTCAAACTCATACTCTTTGTCCTTGTGGACGGCTGGTATCTTGTGGTCGGGTCGCTTGTAAGGAGCTTTAATTAGAAAATGTGTTAGTGGTCAATAAAACAGCGAGCGGATGCGAGCGTTGAGGGGGAGGCTCCATCCGGCTTTGCCGGGGGAGGGGGCGACGCAAGCCCCTTAAAAATGATATGAGTCCGGAAATTGTTATAGACATCGGAAGAAGGGCTATAGAGATTGGCCTGATGCTGGCGGCACCCATGCTTGTAGCGAGTCTTGTCGTTGGGCTCATAGTCAGTATCTTTCAGGCAGTTACTCAGATAAATGAGGTAACACTAACCTTTATCCCGAAGATCATCGCAGTCTTTCTGGCGCTCATCTTCTTTCTCCCATGGATGCTGCAACTGATTATCGGGTATACCTCGGGGCTATATATGAACATACCGAACTACATACGTTGATGGAAATACTACATCTTTCATCAATAGAACTTCAATCCTTCCTCCTGATCCTGATCAGGGTGGCCGGAATATTCAGCGGCATACCCCTACTAGGAGGAAAGAATGTGCCAAGACAGGTAAAGGCGGGCCTTGCCCTCCTGGTTTCATTTATTATCCTTCCCATGGTTAAATCAGACGAACAGATCCTGATACCAGATATATTCTCCATGCTGCCGCTCCTGGCAGGGGAATTCATGATAGGCCTGATTATAGGCCTTATCGGTAAACTGGTATTTGCCGGCATTGAGCTGGCCGGAGAGCAGATAGGTTTCCAGATGGGCTTTGGGGTGGTTACACTCATAGACCCGCAGTCTGAGGTGCATGTACCGATCATCGGCCAGTTTTATGGCCTGCTGGCCCTTTTGATATTCCTTGGGATAGACGGCCACTATTATTTTATTTCTGCAGTCATGAAAAGCTTTCAGCTTATCCCGCCCCTAAGGGCGCATATCAATCCTTCCATCTACGAATACCTTATGGGACTTACAAACGGGATATTTATCATTGCCCTTAAGCTGGGGTTGCCGGTATCCGCCGTCCTTTTGATCACAAATATAATCCTTGGATTTATATCAAAGGTAATACCTCAGATAAATATATATATGGTGAGCGTCCCACTGCTGATCGGTATCGGGCTCCTCTTAATTGGTTTATCCCTCCCGCTATTTGCCATGCTGGCCAGGCGGATATTGAGCGGCATGGAGGGGGATATCATCGGGGCATTGAAGTTATTGAGGGCATAAGGAATGGCTGCAGAAGGTCTTGAGAGAAGAGAGCAGGCTACTCCAAAACGGAGAGAGGAGGCCAGAAAGAAGGGGCAGGTTGCCAAGAGCAGAGACCTCTCTTCGGCCCTGATTATCATGGCAAGCATAGGCGCGCTCTACTTCCTCACCCCAGGCATTAAAAGCGGCCTCACCGGACTGATGAGGGAGTTGTTCGCCGGCAGCGGCAGTATCAACCTGACGCAAAGTAACTTTCAAGGCTTTATGTTGAATATTACTTACAGATCCATCCTTTTCTTGTCGCCACTGTTTGCCCTCCTGTCGGTTGCCGCTATCTCATCAAATGTCTTACAGACAGGATTTCTGATATCTGCAAGGCCTGTCACTCCGGATTTCTCCAAGATAAACTTCGTAGAGGGGTTTGGAAAAATAATCAAAAAAGAAACTCTTTTCGAGTTTATAAAAATTACATTAAAGATCACGCTCGTCGGCTATGTGGCATATGTAATACTAAAAGGAGAGATACCCGGCATTCTCGAAACGGGAGACCTTGATGTCAATCAGACTATTTATAGGTTCGGCCGGGTTACATTAAGGGCATCCCTCTGGTCAGGCATTCTGATACTCATAATATCTATCTTTGACTATGCCATAAAAAGATGGGAGTTTGAAAAGTCGTTGATGATGACACGGGAGGAGATAAGGGAGGAAAGCAGGGAGACAGAGGGCGATCCGCTCATAAGATCAAGGATCAGATCGATACAAAGGACTATGGCAAGGAAGAGGATGATGTCAGAATTACCCAAGGCTGACGTGGTTATCACAAACCCGACACATCTTGCAGTTGCACTCCTTTATGAACCGAAAAAGATGGCTGCCCCGAAGGTTATTGCAAAGGGCTCCGGTATCCTTGCAGAAAGGATAAAGGAGATGGCAAAGGAATACAGGATACCCCTTGTAGAGGACAAACCTCTGGCACAGGCGCTCTACAAGGCAGTTAACTTAGGAGAGGAGATACCGTCCAATCTCTACAAGGCCGCGGCCGAGATCCTCGCCTATGTCTATAGGCTAAAACCTAAGAACCGTGGAATAAAGAGATGAAGGCGGAAAGACCTTTACCGGTTTGGGCACAGAACAGCGACATAGCCCTCGCAATAGGCATAGTCGGGGTTATCGTAATAATGATAATCCCACTTCACCCCTTTATTCTTGATCTATTCCTGGCCTTTAATATCTCTCTCTCGATCATAATACTCCTTGTCTCAATATATACCCTGAAGCCTATCGAGTTCTCTGTCTTTCCATCATTACTTCTGGTAAGCACGCTTTTCAGGCTTTCGCTGAATGTTGCCGCAACAAGATCCATTCTCCTTCATGGCAGTGAAGGGCCTTCGGCAGCCGGGGAGGTGATCAGGTCCTTCGGGAATTTTGTTGTAGGCGGAAACTATACGGTAGGGTTAGTGGTCTTCGTAATCCTTATTATTATCAATTTTGTCGTGATCACAAAGGGCGCCGGCAGGATTGCGGAGGTCGCCGCAAGGTTCACACTGGACGCCATGCCCGGAAAACAGATGAGCATCGATGCAGATTTAAATGCGGGTCTGATAGATGATGCTGAGGCGAGGACCAGGAGGAAGGCAATAGCAAGGGAGGCCGATTTCTATGGGGCTATGGATGGAGCAAGTAAATTTGTAAGAGGTGATGCAGTTGCCGCACTGATCATTGTGGTTGTGAATATAGCAGGTGGTCTTATTATAGGCATATTTCAAAATGGTATGGATATTGTGTCCGCGGCCCGCAACTATACCCTGCTTACTATAGGAGAAGGACTTGTGGCCCAGCTCCCTGCGCTTATCATATCAACGTCCGCGGGAATCATAGTAAGCAGGGCGGCATCCGAATCCAACCTCGGATCAGACATAACAAGACAGATATTCGTCCATCCAAAGGCTGTTGGAATTACATCATTTATCCTTTTTTTACTCGGTGTAGTCCCCGGTCTTCCGCACGTCGCTTTCCTGATTCTGGGCTCCGCGACAGGCCTTGTAGCATATCTTACGTCAAGTGCCGCTCAGGAGGAAAAAGAGGCAAAGGTTGAGGATAAACCTGCCAAACAACCTGTCTCAGAGGGGATCGAATCACTCCTGGCCCTTGATCTTATGGAGCTGAATATCGGTTACGGGTTGATATCTCTTGTCGACTCCGAACAGGGGGGTGAGCTTTCGGACCGGATAAGGTCCATAAGGAAACAGTGCGCCACGGAGATAGGCGTCATTGTTCCGCCTATCCATATCAGGGATGACCTGAAACTAAGGCCCAATAGTTACTCTATTATAATAAGGGGTTCCGAGATAGCAAAAGGAGAGCTTATGCCGGGACATCTCCTCGCAATGGACCCCGGCAATGCAGAAAAGGGATTAAAAGGGATCCCTACAAAGGAGCCATGCTTCGGGCTTCCGGCGATATGGATACCTGATGCTGAAAAAGGGAGGGCTCAGACCGCAGGTTATACGGTAGTTGATCTATCTACTATTATTGCCACCCACTTAACGGAGGTGATCCGCTCCCATGCGCATGAGATCATAGGCCGGCAGGAGGTACAGGGGCTGCTCGACAACCTGGCTAAGAACCATCCAAAGGTTGTAGAAGAGCTGATACCCAATATCCTCCCCCTTGGAGGGGTAGTCAGGGTGCTGCAGAACCTGCTCAGGGAGAGGGTGCCTGTCAGGGATCTGAGGACGATACTTGAAACCCTGGCCGATTACGCCTCCATGACCAAAGACACGGACCTGCTTACAGAGTATGTCAGACAGGCGCTATCTCGTTCCATAACCAAACTATATCAGACCCCGGATGGCCTGCTTCCATTAATTTCACTCGATCCGGGACTTGATGAGAAAATCGCTTCCTTCCTCCAGCAATCAAATCAGGGTTCGTACCTCACCATAGACCCGGCCCTTGCCCACCGCATAATCGGGGCCCTTAAGGAGATTGTGAATAAGGTTAACTCAAAGGGCTATCAGCCTCTCCTCCTCACATCCCCGGTAATAAGGGGACACATGAAGAGGTTTATTGAAAGGTTTATCCCGAACCTGATAGTCCTCTCACCCAATGAGATATCGGGCAATGTAAAGATACAGACAATTGATACAGTGAGGTTGGCAGATGCAGATCAAAAAGTTTGAGGCATTAAGTATGCAGGAGGCTGTAAGGCTGATAAAAAATGAACTCGGCCCTGATGCTCTTATCCTCTCTACAAAGAAGGTAAAGAAAGCCGGATCTGTATTCGGACTCTTCAGCAGACCCTTTATAGAGGTAACAGCGGCAATAGACTATGAGGCCAAGAATAACTCCCTACGATCCCCCTCACTAACTCCCCCTTCCCCCTCTTTGCCAAAGAGGGGGATAAGAGGGG
>CAYZUL010000039.1:0-24855 GCA_964481895.1 uncultured Nitrospirota bacterium
CTATGTATGTCTTATCTTCATAACAGGGCCGATTATGCGGATTCTAGTCCTAGTGAGTCAAAGAGAAATGCCAGGAGAGCGATTGTTAATATGCGTGTGGCCATCGTAGATTATCTCAGGAATTTCAGACCAAGGCGCGATATTCGGATAAAATTTCTCAAGTGGTTTAAAAAGCTTCATGATGAAAGCTGCTCTATTGTCATTATAACCACTAACTACGACCTTATATTGGAGAAATTGCTATTAAGCTCAAAATATAAATATCATTATCCTGAAATTTCCAACAAACAAGAGGGAGTGCCCATTTACAAACTCCACGGGTCAGTTAACTGGCTTGAAAAACTCTGGTTCGAAAGAAAAGAACTAAAACACTCCCAGACACGGTTGCCTGTTGTTTTCCCGGCAAGGAGATTGCTACCAAAACCAGGTAAAGGAAACAATGGACAATGGGCTTATTTGTTTAGGTGGAAACAATATATGGAAAATGAACAGACTCACATCACCTATGGCCCAATTTTGGTGCCGTTTTTCTACCAAAAGGAACATTGGGTTGGTGAAAGTGGAGGGTGGAATTGTATTTTCCCGGGACATTGGCAAAATGCGGAACGACTCCTTTTGGAAAAGAATCCCGATCAGTTTTATTTTCTAGGCTATAGTCTGCCACCAGCCGATCACTATATGCTGACTTGGTTGTTGTCGATTCTCAACAGTACAAAGCCTGATATCACTATTGTCCGAAAAGGCACTGATAAACCTACAACGCTTGAGAAAGCCCTCAAGCCATTTCGCCCAAAAGTCTACGAATGCGGCTTAGAGAACTTTCTTGATGACCATACGAAACCATAACAGCTGCAGCCTTGCTGTTTTGACGAAAAGACTGCCTAAAACTCAGTAGCTGTAAATTGTTGCCGAGAGATGGTATAATTGCCTCAAAAGTAAGGGGGGTGATGGAAAATGAAGAAAGAAATCCACGCGATTTACGAAAACGGAATTCTCAGACCGTTGGAACCGCTTGAGGGAATTCCAGAGAAAAGCGAGGTGGAGTTTACCATTCAAAGTCCCTCTTCTTACCCTGATCTAAAAGATCTCTTCGTTACTCTACCCAAAGAAGATGCAGATGAAATGAAGAAAATCATTGAGGCGGAGTTTGAAAAGGTAGACCTGAATGACAGGAGTCTGAGGTTATGAAGACGCTAAAGCTTGAAGTGCCGGATGAGGTTGTAAAGATAGCAGGATCGGTTAATGCCGCTACAAAAGAGGCTAAAGAGGCCCTCGTCTTCGATTTGGTACGCCGTGGGAAGATATCACGCAGCAAAGCGGCAGAGCTGTTGAAGATTAATCTTTGGGATCTACCAAAGCTGCTTGAGAGGTACAACCTGCCATGGTTTGATTACAGCGAGGAAGAATTAGAGGCCGATTTGAAAAGGTTTAAACCCCACCAAGAACGTTGAGATACCCTTCACGTGAAAGTCATCTGTGATGCAAGCTCATTAATTGCCCTATCGCGTATCAATGCACTGAGTCTTCTTGAGCAACTATTCACACAGGTGATAATTCCTGATGCTGTACACAGAGAACTCTCTCACGGAAAAACCAAACCCGGAACTAAGGAAATAACTCAAGCCAAATGGATCCTGACTGAAAACATAAAAGACAGAACCTTTATAGAACAGTTGCAACAAAGTTTGCATCTTGGGGAGAGCGAGGTCATTGTCCTGGCCAAAGAGATAGAGGCTGACCTTATAATCATGGACGATGCCCATGCACGAAAAATTGCGGAAGCAGCTGGATTAAAAGTGGTTGGTTTATTGGCTATCCTTCTCGATGCCAAACAGAAAGGTTTGATAAGGCAGATTCGTCCCTTATTAAATGAACTGAGAGAAAAAGGTTTTTTTATGGAGGATGACTTATTTACGATGTTGCTTCAAAGGGCAGGTGAATAATCGTAACGGTATACTGGGCGGAACCTCGAACCAATCAGGTATGCGAAGAAACAGGTGAAGGAGTTATCCTTATCAAGGATGCCCAGACACAAGATGTCATTGGTTTTGAGCGTCTTTATTACAAACCTGAGCCTGGAACAAAGACAATTACAGTCGAAACCAGTGAAGCAGCCCTGTAGTGGGTAGTTTAAGGTTTTGAAAGCAACTCACAACAATACCATTAAATTGTAGCTATTCCAGATAATAAATTTATGAAGATGCAGAGGACAGGTATCATAGATCTCGCAAAACTGAACGCCAAACTTCAAAGGTGGCAAAGGAAGCACGATACGACAGCTAAGGTGGCCGCCGCGCATCGGAAAGTGCTGCTGGAGCGGGTCGTCCAGTCAATGGCATTCGAGAACGAAGCGGTGAGTATGGCTCGACTCAAGACCCTTCTGAAGAGAAAGAGAATAGCAGGCAAAAAGGTCAATGAAATGCCCAATTCCCGTAGGGGCGAGGCGGTGCCTCGCCCTGGATAAAAGGGTGACCACAAGGGTTGTCCCTACAATAAACAAACACATGACATACAATCCTGACATCCAACATCGCCGATCCATTAGATTGCAGGATTATGATTATTCTTCTCGAGGGGCATATTTTATAACAATCTGTGCTCAGAATAGGCAGTGCCTGTTCGGCGACGTGACATATGGCGAGATGAAATGGAATGATGCGGGGAGAATGGTAGAAAAATGTTGGTTGGAATTAATAAATAAATTTCCATCAGTCAAAACAGATGAATACGTTGTTATGCCGAATCATCTTCATGGAATATTAACAATTGTAGGGGCGGACCTATGTGTCCGCCCTGATTCTAATCCGATACATCCTAATTCGGTGGGTGCCGGTCTCATGGTGCCCAAGGAGGGCGCACACATCGGTGCGCCCCTACCAAAAATATTACAATGGTTCAAAACAATGACGACAAATGAATATATTCGTGGTATTAAACATTCTGATTGGCCGTCCTTTATTGGAAAATTATGGCAACGCAACTACCATGAACGTATTGTTATAACAAAAGAAGAATTAAACCAAATCAGGAAATATATCCTTGATAATCCATTGAATTGAGAGAAAGATGAGGAAATCCAAACAACAATCAATAAGCGTATGACCTGCCATAAGGCCTTGAGGTCTTTGGATAGACCTTGATAAATTTGCCTGAGATGGCTTTACTGAAATCGAGACCCATATCCAGGCAGTATTCCTTTAGATTTATCTCAAGACATTCCATATCCTTTTCATCAAGTTCTGATATCCCGATCTCCTTTCCGCACCGGTATGGATCCACATCCCCCTTGATATACATAACGCCCCCATGCATACCTGTGCCAAGATAGTCACCTGCTATTGGCTGTCCGTTGGTGCGGTTGAGTCCCAGGAGGATCAGAATGCCGCCGGCCATATATTCTCCCAGGAAATCCCTGGCTGTGCCGCCGATAACAATTACAGGGATCTTGTCCATAAATCCTTTCATATGGATACCAACCCGGTAACCAACATCATCCTTTATGAAAAGCTTGCCGCCCCTCATGGCATATCCTAAAACATCACCGGCATGACCATGGACAATGATCTTTCCGTCATTCATGGTATTGCCGATATTGTCCTGGCCATTCGAGTTCACTATAACTGTAGGTCCGTCCATAAATGCGCAAAGGTCATTGCCGGGGACGCCCTCGACGGTGATCCTGATATCATTCCCCCTTAAGCCGTTTGCAATATAGTATTGGCCATTTACATTCTTTAAGAGGATCTCCTTGTCTCCCTCCAGAATTGCGTCCCTTACCATCTGGTTTAAGTGTCTGAAATGGAGCCCTTTAGCGTTTATTACCTTCATCTATCATTACCTTCCGGCAGGTTTAATCCCAAGTATATCAAGGGTCTGCTGGTCAAGCCCGACACCCCTTAACCTCTCCCTGTTTCCCCTTAAGCTTTCCAGCGCATTAAGACCCAGCGCCCCTAATATATCCTTTAACTCCTTACTCCATGCCCTCAGGAGGTTCGCCAGTCTCTCTCCGAATACCTCAGGGTCGAGTCTCCTTGTAAGCTCCGGTCGCTGGGTTGTGATTCCCCAACTGCAGTTGCCTGTATGGCAGGAGCCGCAGACATGGCACCCCATTGCAATCAGGGCGGCAGTCCCTATTGCAACCGCATCTGCACCGAGGGCGATTGCCTTGGCTACATCTGCGCTGGAGCGTATGCTCCCGGCTGCTATGAGGGATACCTGGTTTCTTATCCCCTCCTGGCGGAGCCGGTCGTCCGCCGCTGCAAGGGCCAGTTCTATGGGTATGCCAAGGTTATCCCGAATGATCGTAGGCGCGGCGCCTGTACCGCCCCTGAAACCGTCTATATAGACTATATCCGCCCCCGCCCTTACTATCCCGCTGACTATGGCTGCTACGTTGTGAACGGCAGCTATCTTGACAGAGACAGGCTTATATCCAGTGGTCTCTTTTAATGAATATATGAGCTGCCTTAGGTCCTCTATGGAATATATATCGTGATGCGGGGCAGGTGAGAGGGCATCTGAACCCATAGGTATCATCCTGGTCTTTGATACTTCAGCAGAGACCTTCTCGCCAGGGAGGTGGCCGCCTATCCCCGGTTTTGCCCCCTGGCCTACCTTGATTTCTACGATAACCCCTGCATCAAGGTAGTCCTTGTGTACACCGAACCTCCCTGATGCTACCTGTACTATAAGGTTATCCTTGAAATGGTAAAGGTCTTCAAGGAGGCCGCCTTCACCTGTATTCATCAATGTCCCTACCTCCCTTGCCGCCCATGCCATAGATCTGTGTGCATTTGCGGAGACTGCCCCAAAAGACATCGGTGCAAAGATAATCGGGGTCTCGATTCTGACCTGTGTGGGCATCTCTGTTGCAAGCGCTAGCCCGCCGTTTCCATTTTCTTTAAACTCAAGCCTATCAGGTTTTCTCCCAAGATATGTACGGAGTTCCATCGGTTCCCTTAAGGGGTCGATAGACGGGTTTGTCACCTGGCAGGCATCTATCAGCATATGGTCCCACAGGATTGGGTAGGGGAGGTTGGTCCCCATCCCTGTAAGGAGTACACCCCCTGATTCCGCCTGTCTCCAGACGTTTCTGACAATATACGGATACCAGTGCTCATTCTCCCTTAAGGCTGTGCTGTTTTTCTCGATAAGCAGGGCGCCTTCAGGGCAGTAGACCATGCACCTGCCGCAGGCAACGCACTTTACGTCAGATGCTTTGATCTTATCAGCGGAGGCTGAATAGCTGTATACCTGCCATCCGCATTCCTGGATGCATCTCCTGCATCGGGTGCACTTATCGTGGTCTATATTTACTTTAAAAAGCGGTGTTACCATGGTTGGGAAATGACTCATACATTTACCTCTTTATCGAGCGAGAAGATCAGCGGATCACCGGCCTTCGGGGCCCATACTTTTTCAGGGTTTGGGCAGACCTCTCTGATTGCCGATTCCTCGCTTGCCATATATGCAAAATCATCTTTCAGTCCTGCAACGAGAGGGCGGAGCTTTACCCTGTCATTCAGCCCTACCATCCCCCTGCTGTGACCCAGGATGAACGCAAAAGGTCCGTTTAATAATGCACTGCCATATACCTGTCTTATAGCGGTCAGCATCTTCTTCTCTTCATTGCTTAGTACGTCGATATCCTTCCAGAATGGTATCGCAAGGACCGTACATGCCAATTTTATGCTTAGCCCATGTCTTCTGACAAGGAGGTCCAGGAGATAGGCCACCACCTCTGTGTCTGTCAATAGCGTGAGTTTGTATCCGAACATTTCAAGGTATCTCTTGTTTATGCCGTAGGATGAGATCTCTCCATTGTGGATAATAGACCAGTCAAGGAGGGTTAAGGGGTGTGCCCCGCCCCACCAGCCTGGCGTGTTGGTAGGAAACCTGTTATGGGAAGTCCAGATATATCCTTCGTACCTCTCGATCTGATAGAAATCTGCCATATCCTTGGGATAGCCGACTCCTTTGAACGTCCCCATATTCTTCCCGCTTGAGAATACATAACCTCCGCCTGATTCTGAATTTATCTTCATCACCGTCTTTACAACAAAGTCGTCATCGGAAAGTTCTTGCAGCTCCTTATCTGCCTTTCTCCTGTTGGGAGTCACGAAATAACGGAGCAGGTGTGGCGCCGGCCCGATCTCTTTTACCTTAGCTGTAGGTATCTCTTCCTTCCTTTCCAGTTTATAGTTTTTATTGATATACTTTTCGGCCTCATCAAGGGAAGTGTCGTTGTGGTACATTATATGCAATGCGTAGCATTCCTTGAAATCGGGGTATATACCGTAGGCGGCGAATCCGGACCCTAGTCCGTTCCCCCTGTCGTTCATGATACACATCCCCTTCTTTATCATATCGCCGGCAAACCTCTTCCCGCATTTGTTTATGATTCCTATAACACCGCAGCCAGATATATCCTTCTGGTAATTATGATCCATGCTATAAGCTCCTTATTGTTGGCTTAATCCCAACGACTCAGTAACATTCTGATATCCTCTCCCCCATCTGAGGGAAGGGCCGGGAGTCCGAACTTGTCCCGTGCCGACAGGCGGGGCTCCATCAGCTTCCCTGTCTTTGCAAAGGCATCTATTCCCTTCAGAACGGATTTAGGGGCGACCTTGCGTTTCATCGCCTCTGCCTTCAGCTTTGTAAATACTATCTCCCAGCTGTAAACTTGAGGGCACATCTCTGAGCAGGTATGGCACTCCAGGCACTGCCATATCATTTTTGAACCGATCCATTTCTCTATATCCCCGTTAAGGATATCTTTGTTAAGGACAGTCGGGTTGTAACCCTCTATATATCTAAAGGAGGGGCAGTCGCGCTCGCACCCCCTGCACTCTATACACCTCTTTATTGCTGCAAGATCTAAGTCCATTATCTTGACCCTCCATTTAATTTTTCCAAAAACGAAGATGTATCAATCCTGTGTTCATCCAGACCAAGGTCTTTAGGTTCAAGACCGAATGCAAGGCACATCAACTCCTGGAGGGTAATTACAGGTATGTTGTACTTTTCCCCTGTCTTCCTCTGCAGGAGGAACTGATTGTTGTCGTAGGCCTTGAAGCACTCAGGGCAGACCACCGTCATGGCATCAACACCCTTTTCTTTTAGTTCATTCAATTTTTCTCTTACTAAAGTCAGGCCAGTCTCGTGCTGATCAACGCGATCAAGGTAACCGCCGCAGCAGAGCATCTTTGTGTCATACTTCACCACCTCTGCCCCGAGCAGTTCGATTAACTGATCATACTTTGCAGGAAATAGCGGGTCATCGAACCGCAATGATCTGCTGGGCCTTACAAGGTGGCATCCGCCATGCACGGCAATCTTCATCCTCTTTAATGGTCTTCTTATCTTCTCCTTGATCTTGCCGGGTCCAACCTCATCGAGCAGTATGCCGATCAGGTGCTTGACCCCCCTGTTCCCCTTAAATTCAAGACCTGTGGATTTGAGTTTTTTATTAACTTGAGCCTTTTTGTAAGGATATGTGGTGAGCTCGCTGTGCACGCTTTTTAGTGTGCTAAAGCAGCCTGTGCAGGACATGGTAATATCGAGGCCCTTTGCCTCGGCCACTGCAACATTCCTTGCGGCTGAAAGGCGCCACAGATCAGCATCATGGTTTTTGACAAGGGATTTTTCAGGACAGCAGGTAAATCCATCTATATCCCTGTAATCTATCTTGAGCTGGTCCATCAAAAGCCTTGTGGACTTCTCCATAAAGGGAAAACGGGACTGTATCTGACAGCCCCAGAAAAAGGCATATGGACTCACGAATCCTCCAAAAATATAGTGAATTCTTATTATAAGTAAGCAAAAGAAGGCTTGTCAAGCTCTCCGATCAATCTTGTAACTACAAAAAAGTCCTTTTTGTCTTGCATACGGTATTGCTCGAAGCCCATGCGCATAATTATCGCCACGTTACCTCTTCCCAATATAGATGAAGGAAGGTCTCAAAGGGTGGAAAGTTCTTGTTGTTAGTCTCCTTTGAGCGGACCCAGAGATCGATTTCCATCCCAGCCGGGTCGGTTTCTCCTCCCGGGAGCGTCCTCTTTTCGGGATAGCGCACCTCATGTGTTTTCTGGTCTCGTGATTTTTCCATAACCATGAAGTGGGCCGAATAGTCTTTATAGAGGATCTCATCGTTCTTAAAAACGTCGGCCTTGCCCCATCCTGCCAGATAAAGCCAGGTTTTGGGATAGAGAGGATCTCCGTTTCCTGAATCACCATGCTCATAGACCCTGGTTGCGATGCCTCAATCCTGGTAAGGAGGAGCCCCTACGAATCGGTCAAAGACGATCCGGTAGCGATCTGCATCTTCGGCAAACTCGGCTGTGACCAGACCTGTGTTGGACCGTTCGTTTACATTAATATCAATGATGCCCTTGACAGGAATCAGGTGCCTACCGGCGTAATCCAGGTGATCCCAGGGAGAATGATCCTGCATGCCCCCGACTAACGTAGCCTTCTCTCCTTTGAGATGAAATCCTCCGCTATAATTTGGATGCTCAGTTGCCTTAAAGATGCGTGTCCCTTCTTCACCTTTAGGGGTTCCAAATTGGATTACTTCTGCCTTAGTATAGATAGATATCCCCAATAAAATGACTCCCAATGCCAATCCTGACAATGTATATCTTGCATGATTCTCCATTTTTCCCTCCTAATCTTACACAACATGCCTACATAAATATGGTATTATTTGGATCTATTCCTTTGATACCGGAAATTCTATTTTCATTCCAGCATAAACCCGAAGGTCCGGCCCTCCTAAATTATCTTCACGCAGGCTTTTTCCAACGGCGGCATGGAGGGACAGATTTGGAAAAAGACGATACTTTAAACCGACATCAAAGGCGAACCGGTCAGGGTCTCCGGGCTCATCGCTATTCCTCCAATATATCTCTGAGAGGATCTTTATCTTCGGATCGACTTCAAATTCCTGGGCAAAGGCGGTAAAGAGGACATTATCCCACTCTTGACGAACACCATCTATCTTTGGTTCGCCCACAAAGGTATATCCTATATTGATAAGCCCTGTAAACCATGCCCAACTCTTTTGCGACCTGAGCCTTAAATCATACTCCTTTGCCCCTGATCCCAATTCTTTTGTCTGGCCGGCATTGGCAAGTTTTATTTCAAAAGATCCGGCAACACCCGGGGTTCTATCCGCCTCCTTTATGAATTGGAACTTGGTACCTAGTACGGCATCCCCGAAACCATGGTTTCCATCGATAGATAGATAGGGGATCTCAAAGGTAAGCTCTTGTCTTTCTGAGACCCCATAAACAAGTTCGGTAAATGGGATCTGCCGTTCGATGCTGTCAGTTTTTTGATATCTCACTCCGATAAACCACTCGACATGGTTTTTATCGGCAGTAGGGACATCCCCCACAACAAGCGGTGGGACAGCCTCCACCTTATTGCTAAAGACTGCCAGAAAGACGGATATGACGCAGAACATTATGAGGAATCTTCGTATCATATTAAGATCCAAGCGGTTCAAGGGAGAGATCGTCAAAGTAGGTTATGGAATCCGCCTTGGTCCAGACACCAATCTTGCCTGCATCCCGGAAGGTAGTATCATGGGCATCAATGACTTTCTTGCCATCCCAGTAAACCTCAATGTGATTACCTCTAGCGTCAATCCGGATCTCATGCCAGATGCCTTTTGCAACTTTTCCGTCCCAGCTTGCTATCTGATGGCGGCGGCCATCCTTGACATAGTAGAGGCGGACATTCCCCTCTAAGGCATTGGCACGGGTTACGTAGTAATTGTTTTCATCCTGATAGCGGAAGACAAGCCCACAGGCCTGATCAACCCGCCCGGATACAGGCTTACACCTGGCTGATAACCTAAGATCGCTTAGCGTGGGTTCATTTGCTACAGCAATGGGGAAGCGAGAGTCTGTACCGTCATTATCGACTTGAGCGAGAACATTCGGGCTGCTTGGCGCATCTTTTTCTGCCAGAATAATCCATCGGCCAGGTCTGCCATTACCGGTCCTCCCGAAGGTAAAGCCTGAAGGTACCGCGTTTATGGCATCGGAGTCAAAATTCCAGGTCTTTAATCTGCTTTCCTGATTAGCCCATATACTAGTACTGCCTGTAAGGAATATACTTGCGATTAGTATCCCTGCTATGATGTGGAATCTCATCTTTTTTTCCTCCTAAAGTATTCATAAAGATCATCAAAAATGGCCGATCCACGCAACAGGCGTACCTCATCCTCCTTGTGGGCCAGAACGATCCCGGCAATTATCCTATCTATGCCTGTAGCCTCCTCGCGGTTGAATTTTGCGTCCTTAATATCAATATCATGGACAATCTCAGCAATATGAAAGAGGGCAGGATCATCAAGTTTTATGCGCTCAATTAAAATCTCGAAGGTAGAGCGGTCGCCCTCATGTGTGAACTCTGCTTCAAACATATCAAAACGGAGTTCTCCTTTTGCCGGCCGATACCGATCGCCGGCAACAAACTTAAAGCTGGCATCAGGATCGATAAAGCGACGGATTAGCCAGGCGCTTGCAATACGGTCAACATAGATACCCTTTCGCGTCACCCAGATGCGGCCACGGAGATCGTCTATGGGAAAAGATACCTTGTCAGTATCAGACAATCTTCGGATTGAGGTACGCACACGCGCTTCAAGGCTTGCGATAGAGCCTTCGGCTGCCTCACGGCCTGCGGCGCTAAAAAAGTCTATGGCAATAACCTCTTCAAGATGTCTCTTAAGTCTGGAAAGATTAGCCTCAATCTGTTCCCGGTGTTCATCATTGATATGGGAACCTGGTATAAGTGTACCAGTAATACGCCGGGCCTCCTCGGCGATCTGGCTGTAGTCGGCATCTCTTGCAGCCCGAAAGAGTGCTTCGACTTGCTCATCGGAAAGCCCCTCTATGAAGTTAACATCACACAGCGAGGCATCCCCGCCGCCAGCCATAATCTCACGCAGAACCCACTGTAAGTCCTCATTGGCCTGATCGCTCTTAGGCAGGATGTAAACTGAATTCTTAATGGCGACTGCGCCAAGGCGCTGCAATCGCCTCCAGATCTTTACGCGAAAGTAGGGAGGTTTAGGTGGGATCTGGTGAATTAGGAGCAGCCAGCGCCCTCCGTAGAAATTATTCATAAATTCTACCTATATAACAACTGTTATATATTGTAACTATCTACTGTATCATTGTCAATAACTTGCAAGTCGTAGACATAAAATAAAAGTAATACTACCTATATACTACCTTTGCCCGATTTATAAACACTTACAAGAAAGTGTTTATCGCACCCTAGGGCGTCAATTATTATTATTTACTAGCAATATGAAGGATGTTAATATAATAAGATAGTCAACAGATTTTTGTCCGGTAGTGAGCATATGGAAGACAGGAAAATCATCATAAAGGGTGCAAGGGAGCACAACTTAAAAAACCTGGACCTGGAGATACCCAGGGACAAACTGGTCGTAATCACCGGCTTAAGCGGCTCCGGAAAGTCGTCTCTCGCCTTTGATACCATATATGCCGAAGGTCAGAGGAGGTATGTGGAGTCTCTCTCTGCCTATGCAAGGCAGTTCCTGGAACAGATGGACAAACCTGATGTTGATTCGATTGAGGGGCTCTCGCCCGCGATATCTATTGAGCAGAAGACTACAAGCAAAAACCCACGTTCAACAGTCGGTACTGTCACGGAGATATACGATTATCTAAGGCTCCTCTTTGCAAGGATCGGTATGCCTTACTGCTACAAATGCGGGAAGGAGATCAGGGCGCAGACCGTCCAGCAGATGGTAGATTCCATCATGGCATTTCCGGCGGGCACAAAGATTCAGATATTGGCCCCTATCGTCATAGGGAGAAAAGGGGAGTATAAAAAAGAACTCTTACAGATGAGGAAGAGCGGGTTCATCAGGGCAAGGATAGACGGAAAGATGATGGATCTATCTGAAGAAATAGACCTGAACAAGAAGAAAAAACATAATATTGAGATAGGTATTGACAGGTTGATCATAAAGGAAAGCATTGAGAGGAGGCTGGCCGATTCCCTGGAGACGGCGAAAAATCTTGCGGAAGGCATTGTGGTGATCGACAGGGATGGAGAGGATATCCTTTACAGCGAGAGGCATGCTTGTCCCGATTGTTCTGTCAGTATACCGGAACTGGCTCCAAGGATCTTTTCCTTCAATTCACCCCATGGCGCATGTGAGGGCTGTGACGGTCTGGGGATAAAGATGGACCTTGATCCGGACCTTATAGTTCCAAATAAAAATATGTCCCTAAGGCAGGGGGCTATAAAGCCCTGGGAGAAGAGGCCGTCTATATACTACTACCAGCTACTTGAGTCCCTCTCGAAAGAGTATGGTTTTGACCTGAGGACATCCTTTAAGGATCTCTCAAAGGAGGTACAGGATACAATCCTCTATGGATCGGGGAAGCGCAGCCTGACATTCTATTTTGAGAAGGACGGCGAGAGGCATGATTACTCAAAGCCCTTTGAGGGGGTGATAGGGAACCTTGAGAGGAGATACAGGGAGACCCAGTCCTCATATATAAGGGAGGAGATAGAGGAGTTTATGGGGGCCCACCCATGTCAGTTATGCCACGGAAACAGGCTGAAACCTGAGAGCCTTGCTGTGAAGATTACAGGCAGGTCTATTGCAGACGTAACAAGGTTTTCAATTGCCGAGGCAGGGGCTTTTTTTTCGACCCTTAAGCTGACCGACCGCGAGGAATTTATTGGAAAGAGGATACTCAAGGAGATAAGGGAGAGGCTCGGTTTTCTTAAAAATGTTGGTCTGGACTATCTTACCCTTGACAGGATGGCCTCAACACTTTCAGGTGGGGAGGGACAGAGGATAAGGCTGGCCACGCAGATAGGTTCATCCCTTGTCGGCGTCCTCTATATATTGGATGAGCCCAGCATAGGACTCCATCAGCGCGACAATGTCATGCTCCTGTCAACCTTAAAAAGACTGAGGGATACGGGCAATACGGTCCTTGTGGTGGAGCATGATGAGGAGACGATAAGGTCGTCAGACTGGGTTATAGATATGGGGCCGGGCGCCGGTATTCATGGAGGAGAGATAGTGGCACAGGGGAAGCCGGAGGAGATACTGACCCATAAGAATTCTCTGACAGGAAAATATCTCAAGGGAGATATGACCATCTCACTTCCGAAGAGGCACAGGAGGCCCAAACATTTCCTTGCTATACTTGGCGTAACGGAAAATAACCTGAAGGAGATTGATGTCAGGATACCCTTTGGCCTCTTTACCTGCATTACAGGTGTTTCAGGTTCTGGGAAATCTACGCTGATATTTGAGGTGCTGTATAAAAATCTTGCAAACAGGTTCTATGGTTCATCCGATAGGGTCGGCGCCTGCAAGGGGATCCTGGGGGTTGATCAGATAGACAAGGTGATTAATATAGATCAATCACCCATAGGAAGGACCCCGAGATCAAATCCGGCAACATATACCGCTCTATTCACACTTATCAGAGACCTGTTTACTCATCTGCCCGAATCAAGGATGCGCGGATACAAACCGGGAAGGTATAGTTTTAATGTTAAGGGCGGACGGTGTGAGGCATGCTGGGGGGAGGGGCTGATAAAGATCGAGATGCATTTCCTTCCCGACATCTATGTTACATGCGATGTCTGTAAAGGGAAGAGATATAACCGTGAGACCCTGGAGATCCTTTATAAGGGTAAAAGTATTGCCGATATCCTTGATATGACAGTGGAGCAGGCCATGATATTCTTTGAGCATATACCAAGGATCAAGGAGAAACTTGTTACCCTTAAAGATGTCGGGCTCGGATATATCAAACTTGGTCAGTCCGCGACAACACTGTCCGGCGGCGAGGCACAGAGGGTGAAGCTCTCAAAGGAGCTGTCTAAGAGGGCAACAGGAAGGACGCTATATATACTTGATGAGCCGACAACAGGGCTCCATTTTGCGGATATCCAAAAGCTCCTGGATGTCTTAAACAGGCTCGTAGATGCAGGTAACACAGTTGTTGTAATAGAGCATAACCTTGATGTTATTAAAAATGCCGACTACATAATAGACCTTGGCCCTGAAGGAGGCGATAAGGGCGGAGAGGTTGTGGCTGCAGGTACCCCTGAGGAGCTTACCAGGATCGATGGGTCCTATACCGGTACTTTTTTAAGGAGGGTCTTCGACAGGCAAAAGGCCGAGCTCAGGAGCGAGACCGAATCGCTAAGCGCATCGATTATCTAACGGGCTTTTTACCCGCCGAAACGCTGACCCGTTTTGCCTCCATGTAGCGCTTATGCCTTCTGACCAATACTAGAATTGACAGGGCACACAGCTATTTCTTCTTCTCGATTAAGATCTTACCAGTCCTTGTCCTGGCAGGTATAAGTTATAATGCACTATCCCGAAGGTCGATCTTTTGGAAGGTGAGCGTGGCTGATGCGGAAAAATATGGGAAGCTGCCCCTTTGGTTCTCCATGGCATATCCAGATATAGCGCGTCACGACCGCGCCGAGAGTGGCAATAAAGATCTCTTTCTTGGTTATAGGCAAAAATCTTCTTGCGGTCGTTGCCCCCGGAGGTCACATGATAGACCGCCCCCGCATATTCGATCCTCAATGGCTTTGCCACGTATAGTCTGTAACAGAACTAAACTTATATTCCAAGACCCCATGACCTCCTCCCGCAACCAAAGTACCTCTCATGGCAGGTAGCGGGCGAGGGCGAAGTCAAAATAGAGTTATCATAGAGACAACCTGTCATTCCAGGAATAAATCCCTGTGACGCCTTATCTAAATCCCAAGGAATAGAAATACTGTCCCTGTAATTCTACATACACCTGGTCCTTGCATTGCTTTATTTGGTGGGTATATAATACCAACTATGAGGGCTATAGAATCTCTTCACATCAAAGAGATTAAGGGTGATGAAATTGTAGAAATCAAAATATGGCAGGTTACGAAATCAGATGATAAGCCACAGGGCGTGAAATACTCAATTGTCTATGTTAAAGGTGGTAAAAGGCTTGTGGGTTATGACAATGCAGAAGGAAAGGGAGACCACAGGAATTATGGAAATAAGGAGGAGTCATATGAATTTACAAGTATATGGGATTTAATAAAGGATTTTAAAATAGACTTAAAGAAAATAAGAGGGGGTGATTGGGATGAAGATTAAAAAGGTCAAGATAGAGATAAAGGGACTTGATGATGCATTAATAGAAGCCGGGGAGATTTTTGAAGGGTTTTCAAAAGGAGAGCATATCAAAAAAAAGACGGCAATCTATTTTAGCAACCTTAAAGAGATGAGAAAAGTCCTTACCGAAAAGCGTTTAGAGCTCTTGAAAATGATTAAGGATAAAAAACCTGCTTCTGTGTATGAACTTGCAAAAATAGTCGATAGGGATATTAAAAATGTTCTTGAAGATCTGACATATCTTAAAGAACTCGGGCTAGTAGAGATAACAGAGACAAGGGACAAGAAAATCCCTCATGTAGACTACGATAAGATTGCCTTTGAAGTGGCAATTTAAGAGAAATAAGCAGGAGAGTTTGCCTTCCCTTTTTCACACCATGAATAATGGATAAGGATAAACCAATGATGCTGTCGAAAGTGTAGACGCGACCCCACCCATACGCCTATCCCTAAGGTCGATCTTTTGGAAGATGAGCGTGGCTGATCCGGAAAATATGGAAAGCGTCCCCTTTGGTTCTCCATGGCATATCCAGATATAGCGCGGCACGACCGCGCTTAAGAGTGGCAAAAAAGATCTCTTTCTTGGTTATAGGAAAAAATATTCTTGCGGTCGTTGCCCCCGGAGGTCATATGATAGACCTCCCCGCATATTCGATCCTAAGTGGCCTTGCCATGTGTAGTCTGTAACAGAACTAATCTTAAATTTCAAGACGCCCTGCATGTTCCCCACCTTTGATTCGCTCGCAAGAAAGATGATATTGCAAGTCCCCTTTTTTATCAATCGATTTAGACTTGCTCTTTCCTAACAATTGGTTGATTTCTTCGCCTCTTTCCGATATTCTTTATATTAAGAATTAATCTGAAGACGAAAAACGATTCTTCTTACCTGCTGTGAGGAAGTGGGTTTTGTGAGGAGGTAATATCCATGCCTAAGACTATTGAAGCCATCTATGAAGACGGTGTTTTTAAGCCGCTGGGTCAGGTCCCTCTGCCCGAACATACCAAGATCCGTCTGACATTGTCACCCCCCAAAGATTGGTCAGAAAAGTTTAGACTTTTTTTGAATAAGGTTCATCATCGGACCAAGCATATTCCTCCAGAGACGATCGAACGGGATATCACCCTTGCCTCCAGAAAAAAAGGGTAAAAAATCTCCCCTCATTGTAATTGATGCCAACATTTGGGTATCAGCCTTCACAAGTCCGACCGGATATTCTGTAAATCTTCTTAATCTCTGGCTGGACCAACAGTTTGAGGTAGTTGCAACTCTCCCCTTACTCGAAGAAATCGCCTGAGTATTACAAAAACCGCGTCTCCAATCCCGCTATGGATACCTCTCCTCCGAGATCAAACGGTATCTTACTTTCATCAAGGAGGGGGCCATAATCGTAACCCCCTCAACCGACATCAATCTCTGCCGCGACCCCAAAGACAACTACCTTCTGGAAGCTGCTTTCGAAGGCAGGGCTGACTTCATTATCACCCGAGATGACGACCTCAAAGGGGATCATGAACTTATTACCCAGATGAAACAACTCGGTGTACAGGTAATGACACTCTCCAATTTCTTAAGAATCTTGAAGGGTCTCCAAACAACATGATTACCCTAAATCGAGGGTATCAATACCTCTGCACAATCACTGTCCCTGCAATCTTATCACGCCATGCCTGAATGTCATAGATATCCTGTCCCAGTAATTCCATCTTTCCCATGTCCCACTTTATTCCCGTAATCTTAAAATAGCGCAATGTGTAGACCTCTTTGACTTTGCCGTACATGAGATCCCGCAAAAATTCAAGGTGATGGGCCAGACCTATTCTTCCCGATCAAGACCTTAGCGAACCTTGTCCTGACAGTCATGGGCTTCATGGTACTATCCTGGATGTTGGTCTTCAGGAAGGTAAGCGTGGTTGATGTCAGAACATAGAATCCTAGGACCTGGAAAATCATCTGACTGAAGAGGACAATGCCAGTCGAAACCAGCTTTAATCTACTGCAAGGATATTATAAGCCTTTTGTTAAATGCCTTTGCTATCCTGTCAAGGAATTCAAGGGAGGGCATGCGTTTGTCATTCGGGTTTTCAATTCTTGAAATCACTTGCTGCTTAGTTCCTACCTCTTTAGCTAACTGCTCCTGTGTAAGATGCTTAGCCTTTCTTAGGGCTGCTATCTCCTGGGCTATTTTTCTTTTGGCCTCTGCCTTCTCAAAATAGATCTTGAATTCCTTATCTTTTAAGTGCCTCTCAATCTGTTTATCAAGGTCACTTTTCACCATTTTAACCTCCAATTAATTGCCTCAGCCTTTGTTTAGCTGTTTGTATCTCCTTCAAGGGTGCTCGAGCCGTCTTCTTTAAATATGCATGAAGAAGAACCATTTCATTCCCTTTAAGGACAACATAAAATATCCTGTGCTGGCTACCATGTGTCCTTATCTTTAGCTCCCATAATTTATCCTCAATATGCCTAAATTCAACCCCTACGGCCTCCGTCCCATTCTCCTGTATCCCATTTAGAACAGATAATAACTCTGCCCTCTCTTCTTTGCTATCTATGTTGTCGATATATCTCTCAATGGGTGCCCTTCCTGATGGATTTTGCCAGTAATTTACGGAAAATTTCATTGTTTATAGTTTACAACCAAGATGATGTATTGTCAAATAGGGAAGTATTACCTGGAAAATCATCTGACAGTCTTGACAAAGCCAGACGAAAACCAAGGCCGGAGATGATGCGATCATCAGGCGATTTCTTACATGGCTTCCTCAACCGAACCAACGAGATCCTTTAGACTAATCTCTTCAATAGAAATTCAAGGTGACGAGCTTGATCTTTTATTCATGATTAGGATCTTAGCAGTCCTTGTCCTGGCAGGAATAGGCATTAATGCACTACGGAATCTGTCTCAAAGTCATTGACAGATTCCGGTGTCCGACTAGTCCCTGAGTCTTTGCCGCAGAACTTTAGCCTTCGATCCTTTGCTGTCTATGGCATGAATCCGGGGGCTTAAAGGGGACAGCCTGACGGTTCTGATTTCTAATAGCTCAGAAGAAAGATAGTAGGTAGTACATCAATACTCAACTGCGCCACCTGCTGCCCGATGGGCCTGGGAGATTCACTATTTCCGGTTCAGGACGCCTTTTTTAATTTATCACTCTCAGCGCCTTTTATTTTCTTGAGATCTTTCTCTAATCCTTGATTCAAGAGGTACTTAATATACGCTTGATAGGGTATATCTAACTTGGTCGAAAAGGCTTTTAATTTATTATAAAGTTGAGTTGGAAGTCTAATGCTTATTATCTTAGTAGTACCTTCTCTCGGCAATTTAAACCCTAAATCATTTAAAGATAAAGGCTTATTTTTATCAATAAAATTGGTGGTATCATTATTGTCATAAACAATAATTTCATTTCTTTTTCTCTTCATAAATATTTTTCTCCTTTCTTGACGCCTTCCGAGCAGATATTATTCTTATCTTTTCATTTCTAACTGTGAAGGCAATCATGATTATATTGTTATATGCACTTTTACCATAAGCAATTAATCTATCTTCATTGGTTGAATGTTTTATATCTTTAAAAATTACTAAATTTTTGTCGTAAAAGGTTGATTCTGCTTCTAAAGATGAGATCCCATGTTTCGTCTCATTTTTCTGAATATTCCATTGGTCCCAGTCAAAAATAATTTCTTTCATCTAATAATACAATAATAAACAACATAGTACGTAATGTCAAGCATTACAATGCAGTGGTAGAGTATGATATTGGCGTGCGTTAAGGAGACAACATGGTCATTCTCAAGTTTATACTAAATATGATCTTATCAATTTCCGATTCTATTTTTGGGCTAACCTTTGACAGTTCGATCATCAAATCGATATCCGATTCAGGGCTATCTTCCCCCCTGGCCTTAGAACCAAAGATCCGGAAATCGAGAAGTCCAAAATCCGTTTCTAGGATATTCTTTAGTTCCATAAGGGCGGATTTTTCAGATTCTCTAAGGGACATAGATTTCCATAATCAGTATTAGGGATATTAGTTAGCATAATAGCAGGTCTGTATTTTCGCGTCAATTTTCAAGGATGGCTGAAATAATGGACTTATTCAATTGAAATACATGCGTAATCTTTTGCGATAATGGTAGGATAGAGCGTCATGAATAGCGCTCTGATTGAAGGACCCTCCAAAAAATGGCGAGGGTCCTTCATCTCAAGGAATAGTTAACTGGATATTTAATTTGCTACTTCATCGTCACCTTCTTCATCACATCCCCTTTTGCAATCTTCTGCACCACATCTATCCCCTTTATCACCTGCCCAAAGACGGTATAGTTCCCGTCAAGGGTGGGTTGATCACCCAGACAGATATAGAATTGGCTGTCAGCGCTGTCAGGGTTTTGGGCCCGTGCCATGGCCACTGTTCCAAGGAGATGCTTCTTGCTGTTGAATTCTGCAGGGAGCTTCTTCCCGGAGCCTCCTGTGCCGTCACCCTTAGGATCGCCGCCCTGTATTACAAACCCGGGAACTATCCTGTGAAATGTAAGGCCATTGTAAAAACCCTGTTTCACAAGCTCTGTTATCCTCGCAACAGTCTTTGGTGCGACATCCGGGTACATCTCAAATACTATCTCCCCCTTATCCGTCTCTATTGATACCATGGGTGCCTTCTTCTCCTTTTCTGCTGCAAAAAGATTTGGCGCAGCTATTAAACAGGTTATTAATAATACAAGAAAAAATCTACTCATATCTCCTCCTTTGTCGTCTTCGCTATTTAATGGGTGCATCTCTTGTTGTACGCATCTATAATAAGGCCCTCTCTCAGCCCATAATCACTAACAACTAATGAATCATGACCCATTTCCTCCATTATGGTTATAAGAATCGCTGCTCCGGCCACTATAATATCCTCCCTTCCCGGCTCGAGTCCTTTAATTGTCCTCCTTTGCTTGATCGATTTAGAAACCAGGTCTGATAATATCGCTCTTATCGATGCGAGCTTTAAGTTACAGTTATTGATCCGGAGAGGGTTATATGCCTCCATCTTCCGGTCTATGGCCGCAAGCGTAGTTATGCTCCCTGCTGTACCTACCAGTATCGACCCTGCTGTGTTTCCTAATTTTAGAGAGGCATTTCTAATTTTTTCCTTTATTTCAGAAACCATGGAGGTGAATTCAGATGGAAGGATAGGGTCGCTTTTTATGTACCTTTCTGTGAGCTTTACGACCCCGAGGTCTATGCTTACCCTTGAAATGATCTCACTCCCCCTCCCGTATATAAGTTCTGTTGATCCACCGCCTATATCTATGGCAACGATATTTTGTATCCCTTTATCTAACCCACGCATGATACCGAGGAACGTCCTCCTCGCCTCCTCCTCTCCAGAGATTACCTCTATGTCAAATCCTGTTTCTTTTTTTACAAGGTCAATAAAATATTGACGGTTTTCTGCCTCTCTTACAGCGCTTGTTGCAGCTACAACAACCTCGTTGATCATATATCTGTCAATAATTATCCTGAAATCTCTAAGGGTTGAGACGGTTCTGGCTACAGCATTGTCAGTCAGGCGGACTGAGCCTGACAAACCCTCGCCCAGGCGGGTTATCATTCTTTCTGAATGTATCTCCTTAAAATGGTGCTTACCAATTTCAGAGATGAGGAGCCTTAAGGTGTTGGTACCTATATCTATGCCGGCTATAATTGTCAATTTTTTTGTCTATCGCTATCCGAGGGGCTATCTACTATCTTATTTCAAATTCGAATTCTTCGGATGTTGCGCCGATATTCGCCTTCAGCCTGATATTCTTCCCGTATGTCACTGCCTTCCTGAAATATATGAACCCCCTTACCTGGGACCCTGGAAATATATCCCCCTCTGAAATAGATAACAAGGTTATATCAGTCGGGGCCATGGAATAATATCCGATTCCAGGCGGGGGGAGGTATCCTCCATAATAGAAAGATGGCGGATAGATACCTTGCCCGTATCCCCTTGGGGTCATAATCCTTTCGACTATGCCCGGATCTACTGCGTTAAACTGATTACCCTTATCATCAACCAGGACAAGATCGGATGCCTTAAAGCTGACCTTCTTATCAGTATTGTTTCTGATAAGAAAAAGCATGGGGGTATAAAAATCATCCAGGTTATATGGGTAATACTTCCATTCCATAGACTGAACGGAGATGCGTATGCCCTCCCTCTCCTTTGAGATTATATTTGAATTTAAATCTACATCCCCTGGCTGGAGCGGTTTTGGCACTATCCTCGTAGTACAGCCGGAAGACAAAAGGAATAAAAGGAGTAAAAGAAAAGATGACAGACTAATTATCCTCTTTTTCATGTCTCTTCCTCTGCCTTGATCCTGGCCTTTTTCATGGAGTCTTCATGTATCCGCTGCATTATCTTCTTGATCTCCTCTTTCTCATGAAGATCCCCTTCTCCATTAGTTATCATTTCAAAAGCCGTTATCCCTAAGTTGCGGTATGAAGCCTTGATCTCCTTATCGATATTATCCACCTGAATTTTAAGCCCGATCCTTTCTGTCTCCTTTGCTAATTTTCCCGCTATCTCTCCCGCACCTCCTGCTATGATCTTAATTCCCCTCTTTAAATCCCTCCCCATCATTACCAACCTCTTCACGAGCCTACCTTTATTTTACATAATGGGGTGTCAAATATCAAGCAATTCCTGGTTCACAGGTAGGCAAAAGTATCCTATCAGGGAAGAAGATTCCTATCTGAATAGAGGGGGCAGGGTTTTATTTTTTTACATGAAACTCAAAGAAATCAACATATTTGCGCAATTCAGATTCCTTGGAATTGTAGTGGCATGCCAGTTGCAAAAGACATAGTGCCAATGGAGGAAGAAGGGACATGAACAGAGGAATATATCCGTTATTATCAGGCGGGATTGCCCAGGAGATGAAGCTTGAGATGATATCCAATAACCTCTCAAATATAAATACAATCGGTTATAAAAAAGATAAGGCAATATTCAAGTCTTACTTACCTTCTTATAATGAACCATATCCTAGGGAGGGATCTTTATTTGGTAAGGATAAGGCCTTCGTACAGTATGACAGGTCCGTGATAGACCTTTCAGGGGGACCTATAAAAAATACAGGGAACAAGCTTGACCTGGCCATAAACGGTGATGGTTTCTTTGCGATAGAAAGGGCCGGGGGTACGAGATATACGCGGAACGGGAATTTTTCATTAGATAACCAGAGGAGGATCGTTACTCAAGATGGTGATCCGGTTCTTGGTGAGGGTGGGCCGATTCAGCTTCCGGAGGGAGAAATTACGGTTGACGAGAAGGGGACTGTATATGCCGGCAACCAGGAGGCCGGCATGCTCAGGATAGTAACCTTTGCGAACCAGGATAGCCTGGAGAAGGAGGGGGAATCTCTCATCTCGGGCGGAACTGAACAGCCGTCTGAGAATTTTTCAATGGTGCAGGGGGCCCTTGAGCAGTCGAATGTGAATACTATAGAGGAGATGGCATCCATGATTGAGGTATTGAGGGGATACGAATCTTATCAGAAGGTAATACAGACCATTGATGAGATTAATTCAAGGTCAGTAACCGAGATAGGGAGGGTTTAGTAAGATGATAAGATCACTATGGATATCTGCATCAGGTATGGCTGGGCAACAGGTAAACCTCGATGTAATCTCTAACAATCTTGCCAACGTAAATACTGTAGGATTCAAGAGGAGCAGGGCAGATTTTCAGGATCTCCTTTATCAAAATGTGAAATCTGCCGGGGTGGCTTCAGGTACAGGGACACAGGTACCGACAGGTATACAGCTTGGGTCAGGAGTTCGTCCTGTTGCTGTACAGAAGCTATTTATCCAGGGAGATTTCCAGGAAACCCAGAGTGAGCTGGATATGGCTGTTGAGGGGGATGGGTTCTTCCAGATAACAAAGCCTGACGGAGAGATAGCATATACCAGGGCAGGTTCCTTCAAAAAGGACAGCGATGGGAGGATGGTGAGCTCAGACGGGTATCCCCTTGAACCGTCTGTTGCTATCCCGAGCAATGCATCGAAGGTAACCATAAGCAGTGATGGTATTGTATCTGCGGAGGTGTCAGGTAGTTCGGCGCCGACCAACATAGGAAAGATCGAGCTTGCACGGTTCGTAAACCCTTCCGGGTTAAACAGTATCGGCAAAAACCTTTTTCTCCCGACTGCCTCATCCGGGGATCCGATTACAGGGAAGCCCGGACAGGATGGTTTTGGGACGATATCCCAGGGATATCTGGAGTCGTCGAATGTTAATATTGCCGAGGAGATGGTTAATATGATCATCGGTCAGAGGGCGTATGAGGTCAATTCAAAGGCGATCCAGACGGCCGATGAAGTCCTCCAGACGGCAAATAACCTGAGGCGGTAACCTTATATGGAGAGCGGTAAGATGATAGGATGCAACTTATTTAAAAAACTTTTGCCGGCAGTGGTCTTCCTTGGTCTTGTTGGCAGCCCTCCCGTCTTTTCTAAAGAGACCAGGAATGTTATCACCGATGACTGGATAAGGGATGTCATTGCCCATTACGTGGAAGGGCAAATGCCATGGGCACAGGACCATGTCAGGGTCGATCTGGTCGGATCAGCAGAGAGGGTTTTTATATCAGAGGAAAGAATGGAATATAACGTAGGCATCAAGGATAGCAGGGGCTTGCTCGGAAGAAGGGTTTTTCAGATCGAATTCAAGAAGAATGGGGCAAATTACAAAACTATTAAGACGACAGCGGATGTAAGAGTAGAGATGGATGTTGTTGCCCTGTCACATCCTATTAAGAAGAATCAGATAATCAAGGAGGACGACCTTTATATGAAAAAGATCGGGCTTTATGACCTGAGCGGGAGCCTCCTATTCGACCCCGGGGCAGTTATTGGAAAGAGGGTCAAGAGGTTTATCAAGCCCGGCACACTGCTGACCGAGGAGATGATCGAGGAGGAACCCCTCGTAAAGAAAGGGGACAGGGTAGCCATCATAATAGAATCCGGTATCCTCACAATTACAGCTTCAGGTGAAGCCAGGATGGACGGGACAAAGGGAAAGATTATCGAGGTCATAAACTCCGACTCGAAAAAGAAGATCTATGCAGAGGTATTAGATTCAGGCAGGGTGAAGGTAACCTATTAAGGAGGGAGAGATGTGCAATAAATGGAGTAAGATCGCAGGATTATGGACCCTCTCGGTCTTTATCCTCCTGGGATCTCTGCAATACGGATGTGCCCACCTGAAGGAGACAAAGAAAGAGGCCCTTGTTGCTCCTGTGCCTGCATCGAAGGGATCACTCTGGAGTGAGGATAACGGAAGGGCATTCCTCTTTCAGGATAATAAGGCAGGCAGGGTTGGGGATATAGTGACAGTGAAGGTAGATGAGAATGCGAGCGGATCAAAGGATGCTACAACAAAGACCGCCAGGGACTCAAGTATTTCTACCGGACTTACTTCCCTCTTCGGCCTACCTACGGGCAACAGAGACATAGGGGCCACTGCTTCAAGCAGTTTTGACGGATCGGGCTCAACAACCAGAAGCGGACGGCTTACTGCTGATATTACTGCCAGGGTAGTGGAGCTTATGCCTAACGGGAATATGATGATCAAGGGGACAAGGGAACTTCTTATTAATAATGAGAGGCAGTTTA
>CAYZUL010000040.1:0-24541 GCA_964481895.1 uncultured Nitrospirota bacterium
GCTTTTATTCCCCTTTGCATATATCACATGAAAATTCTGGGGAAAGTCCACATAAGTAATCATTGACAACATAAATCGTTTCCTGTAATATTCTCAGCCATGAAAGTGATCTTAAGAGAAGATGTAGAGAGGGTAGGAAAGGTTGGCGATCTTGTAGAAGTTGCCGACGGATATGCCAGGAATTTCCTGATCCCGAAAAAACTTGCCGCTGAGGCTACAGATAAGAATGTCAGGGCATTGGAACACGAGCGAAGACTGATAGCGGACAAGGTGAAAAAGGATAAGAAGGAGTCCCTGGAACAGGCAAAAAAGATCGGCGAAGCCGCTGTTACCATACCGGTAAAGGTTGGCGAAGAGGATAAACTCTTTGGCTCGGTTACTGCAAAGGATATTGCTGAAGCCCTTTTACGGGAGGGTATTCAGATAGATAAAAAGAAGATACAGCTTGAATCTCCTTTAAAAGAACTCGGTCAATTCGACATCCCTGTAAAACTCCATCATGATACTGTTGCCAGCCTGAAGGTCTCGATCGTCAAAGAAAGTTGATCCGGTCAGAGGGTCACTATATCATACTCCTCTGTGTGCAGATTTGAATCCGACTTGATAATAATCTTCTTGTGAAATAGGTTCTCGAGATCCTCGACACCCTGCCTCTCCTCATCATAGAGCAGGTTCGCCACATTAGGGTGGGTCCCTATTATAATCTTCTTATCCTTCGGGGATAAACCCATCCTCCTTATCTCCCTGAAGATCTCGTAACATACGGTGGTTGGCGACTTGGTGTAGCCCCTGCCGTCGCAGTATGAGCAGGGCTCACAGAGCGTCCTCATAAGATTCTCCCTTACCCTCTCTCTCGACATCTCAACAAGGCCTAGCTCAGATATTTTTAATATATTTGTCCTGGCCTTGTCGGACTTCAGCGCCTCCTGGAACAAGGAGAAGACCTTCTCCCTGTTCTTTTCCCTGCCCATATCTATAAAATCGATTATAATGATCCCTCCGATGTTTCGAAGGCGGAGCTGATAGGCAATTTCTTTGACTGCCTCTAGGTTTGTCTTGAGGATCGTATCTTCAAGATCCCTCTTTCCGACATACCTGCCCGTATTTACATCTATCACTGTCAGGGCCTCTGTCTGATCAACAACGATGTATCCGCCCGATTTCAGCCAGACCTTTCTGCCGAGGGCCCTTGATATCTCCATCTCTATCTCAAAGGCGTCAAAGATAGGCTCGTCCCTGTCATAATATTCAATCTTAGATATCATTTCAGGGAGATACCCCTCTACGAACTCCTTAATTCTCTCATATTCCTCCTTGGAGTCGACGACAAGCCTGTCGACCTCTTTTGTGAAGAGGTCTCTTATTGTCCTGAAGACAAGATCCAGGTCAATATGGAGGAGGGCCGGCGCTAATAACGATTCATTCTTTTTTAGAATATTTTCCCAGAGAATCTGCAAAAATTCCATGTCAGGCATCAGGTCTCCTTCGCTTTTCCCCCCGCTTACTGTCCTGACTATATACCCTGTCCCGGGCCTCCTCATCCTGGCAATAATCTCTTTTAATCTGGCCCTCTCTTCCTCTCCCGTGATCCTCCTTGATATGCCTATATGATCTATGGTCGGCATATAAACAAGATATCTTCCGGGAAGGGAGATATATGTTGTAACCCTCGGCCCTTTTGTACCCATCGGTTCCTTCGAGACCTGGACCATTATCTCCTGACCCTCCTGAAGCAGATCCTCTATGGAGACTGAACCGGACCTCTTTGATCTGTGGCCCTCTTTTTCATGCCCGATCTTTTCATCCCCCTCATATTCCATCAGCTTTGCATAATCATCAACATGGGATGCCACATCATCAACATAAAGAAAGGCCCCTTTCTGAAGACCGATATCCACAAAGGAGGCATGCATCCCCGGGAGTACCTTTACAACACGCCCTTTGTAGATGTTTCCGACAATCTCGCGGTCTCTTTTCCTGTCTATATGGAACTCTGTAACTACCTTGTTTTCAAAGAGCGCTACCCTTGTCTCCTCTTTGGTTGCATTTATTATTATCTCTATCGACATGCCTCCTCCATTTCTCTCTTGTTATACCAATTTGCCTTCATTCGGCTACCTGCGTTGGCTTCGTCGTCGGCTCCTCAACGTACAAACCGTACGCCTGCGTCGCCTCCTCCTCGCCGCCTTGGTATCCTGTTGAATGCGAATTGGTATTAGTCGCACACAAATCAATGGGATCATACCATTTTTCTGCCCTTTTTATGTATTGACCGATACGCTTAATCGTAAATGATGGAGGTAACCCGTCAAAGCCCCTAAAGATCTCCTGTAGTACTTCCTGCGGCCTGCAGTGCACGTCATTTAAGTTTTCTAAAAACATGAAGACCGCGTCCCGTCCCATAGGTTTTATCTCCAAAAGCATAGGCCTTATATCAACATCCTGCTCTCCGCTTTTGGAGGCCCTCCTTATCTGTATCTCGCCCCTTTTCATAAACTCTTCAATGATCATGTCAATGGAGGAGACAGGGCCTCCGAGGTCAACAACATAAGCCAGCCCTGTAATTGAACTTGAAAGACTTGGCGAACTCGGATGAAGCTGTCCTGCAGATACGATCCTTATCCCCTCAGGGAGCTCCTCGTTTAGAATGCCAGCCAGGCCGGATGGCCTCATACCGGACAGCAGAACCATATCAAAATACTCTGCGCTGCTCTCCATACCGCATGGGAGTGCGTGACCCAGCGATACCCTCGGGTGGGGGTGAAATCCCTCAGAAAAGGCTATAGGGATACCTCCCCTGTTTATTGCCCTGAAAATGGAAGACATTAATTCAAGCTGTGATATATGCTTGATCTCACCCTCCTTTTTATACTTCATCCTGACCCTGAACCAATCCGGCTGAACAGATCTCTCTTTATCAGGATGTTGTTCCGCCGCAGTATCCGTGCCGATAACTTCTGCAATAAAGGGTCTTATATCACCGCTTCCCCCTTGAATGCAGACCCCGCAGTTACAGCAGTCTCCGTATCTGCAGTCAGGCGTAGTAACAAGAGAACGCGCCTTTTCATACTCGGAAACAAGGAAGTCCTTTGTGACGCCGGTATCAATATGGTCCCATGGCAGGGTCTCCTCAACGGCAATATTCCTATGCGCATAGAAGAGCGGATCTATACCGGATTCAATAAAGGCCTTCTTCCATCTCTCATAAGAAAACACCTCAGTCCATCCGTCAAACCTGCATCCAAGGTTCCACGCCCGCTCTATCAACCTTCCGACCCTCCTGTCCCCCCTTGATAAAAAGGCCTCAAGAAGGCTTATCTCCGGACGCTGCATCTGGAGATCAATATCTCCCTTCCTGAGCCTGCCCCTCAGGTATCCCTGCCGTTCTGCAATCTCCTCTCCCGGTATCTGCCCAATCCATTGAAAAGGTGTATGCGGCTTAGGAACAAAAGTAGAGAGGCTTATCCTTATCTTCCTCTTCCCTCCTTTTAAACCACGACCTATTGTCATGGCGCGCTCTGTAAGTCCTATGATACCGTCAAGGTCTTTAATCTCCTCTGTAGGAAGACCAAGCATAAAATAAAACTTTATAGACCGCCACCCCTCCCTGTATACGTCAGCTACTGTCTTTAGCAGTTCATCCTCGGAGATCGGCTTATTTATTACCCTCCTCAGCCTCTCTGTCCCGGCCTCAGGCGCAATGGTAAACCCTGTCTTTCTTGTCCTCTTGATCTCCTTTAATACACCATGGGAGAGCGTGCCAACCCTGAGAGACGGAAGCGAGAAGGAGACCCTCTTTTCCTTATAACTATTCATTAATCTGTTAAGAAGGGGTAAAAGGGATGAGTAATCACCCGTGCTCAGAGATGCAAGGGATACGTCCTCATAACCGGTTGCAGGAATCGCCCTCCTGACAATATCCTCTATTACCTCCGGACTCCTCTCCCTGACAGGCCTGCTGGTAATACCTGCCTGGCAGAACCTGCACCCGTGGGTGCAGCCTCGTGTTATCTCTACTGTAAGGCGGTCATGCACAGCCCTGGCATAAGGGACGATATGCCTAACCGGAAATGACGCCTTATCCAGGGATGCGATTATCCTCCTCTTTACCTTTTCAGCGGCATTCCCGACAGGTGTAACAGACTTGACGTTCCCGTCGCCTTTATATTCAACATGAAAAAGCGAAGGGACATAAACGCCTTCGATCCCTGACAGGAGGCGGAGGAGTTCATCCTTCTTCCCCTTTTCCTCTTTCCACTTCTGGTAGCAGTCAATAATCTCAGTTATTACCTCTTCTCCGTCACCTATTACTATAGCATCGAAAAAGTCTGCCATTGGCTCAGGATTAAATACAGCAGATCCGCCCCCGATAATAAGGGGATAGGCGACTCCCCTTTCCTCTGACCTTAACGGGATTCCTGAAAGGTCTAAGATATTCAGGATGTTTGTATAAGTAAGCTCATATGGGATTGTAAATCCAAGGATGTCGAACATTGAAAGCGGTGTTGCCGACTCCTGGCTTGCAAGCGGGATATTATGCCTCCTCAGCAGCTCCTCCATGTCGAGCCATGGCGCATAGGCCCTTTCCGCCAGCAGGTCGTCCCTGCTGTTTATAATCTCATACAAGATCTTCAGGCCAAGATGCGAGATACCTATCTCGTATGCATCCGGGAAAATAAGGGCAACCTTTGTCCTGACCTTCTCATGATCCTTTCTCATGGAATTTACCTCGCCTCCGATATAACGGCTTGGCCTTGCCACTAAATTTAAAAGGTCTTCCCTCTTCATTGTCATAACCCCTTAATAATCAAAAAGCACTGATGTGCGCATCTTGATATTCAGTAATAACCCAAGGAATACCATTGTGGTAATCATAGCGGTACCCCCGTAACTCATAAGCGGAAGCGGTACCCCCACCACAGGAAGGATCCCCAGGGTCATTCCGATGTTAACAATAGTATAAAAGGCAAACATGGACAAAATACCTGAAGCCAGCATCATGCCGAAACCATCCCTCGCCTTATAAGCAATGTCTATCCCTATCATTATTATAATCAGATAGAGGACAAGGAGCAGCGCAACACCCATAAATCCCCACTCTTCAGCAAATACAGCAAAGATAAAATCGGTGTGCCCCGATGGAAGGAAGTTCAGCTGGCTCTGTTTCCCCCCAAAGAGCCCCTTGCCAAAAATACCGCCAGAGCCAATGGCTATCTTAGACTGAAGCACCTGATACCCCATCCCAAGAGGGTCGGCGCTGGGATCGATATAGGTAATAATGCGCTCCCTCTGATACCCCTTAAGAGACCTCCAGAAGACCTCCCACAGGAACGGAAATGTCATAAGCGACAGGAGAAAAACAAGTCCAAACCTCCTGGCCCTAAGCCCGCTGATTATTATCATGGTGGTTACAGGGATTATCAGGCCCAACGCAGTCCCAAGATCAGGCTGCTTTAATATAAGGATGGTGGGTATGATGGCCATCAGGGATGGGACCAAGAGATCTTTCAGGTTGTAACCTGCATCCTTCTTTCTGTCTGACAGATACCTGGCAACGACAATGACCACGACGAATCTTGCAGCCTCTGAAGGCTGGAAGGAGAAGAGGCCCAGGGAGAGCCACCTCTTTGAGCCATTTACCGTCTTTCCGATAACCAGGACCAGCAATAACAGGACTATCAGGCCAAAATAATAAAAATAGGAAAATCTCCCAAGCTCATGATAGTCTACAAAGAGGATGAGCAGGAAAAAGGATAAACCTATAAGCGCCCAGAAGATCTGCTTGACATAAAGCGGCGTAGATCCGCCTGAGTTCTCGGCATAGGTAATGCTGTATATGGAGAGGATCCCCATCATAGTGATGGCGGACATCACAAAGATCAATCTCCAGTCAAAGCCCTCTATTATCCTTTCCTTCATCGACCTTTAAATACCTCTCTATTATCCTCTTTGCAATTGGCGCGGAGACGCTTCCTCCATGACCGCCATGCTCTACAAGCACGACCACTGCTATCTTCGGGTCCTCCGCAGGGGCGTATGCAATAAACCAGGCATGATCCTGCAACTCCTTCGGGGTATCACCCTTGATCTTAGTATATTTATCCCCTACCACCTGGGCGGTTCCGGTCTTTCCTGCTATCTTGAAAAAGGCCGACCTGGCACGAGCAGCCGTTCCGTAGGGTTCATTTACAACACCCTCTAAGGCAGCCTTTATAATCTCAAGCACCTGAGGGCTGACATTCAGCCGGTCCATCGCCTCTGGAGTAAACGCCTTTACCTCCAGGGAACCCCTCTCTCTGACCCCCTTTATGATATGGGGACGGAATCTCCTATCAGGATTAACTACACTGCTCAACATATTTGCCATCTGAAGCGGTGTAACAGTTGTATATCCCTGCCCGATAGAGAGAGAAAGGGTCTCTCCCGGATACCATGGTTCTCCCAATACCCTCATTTTCCATTGTGTTGTCGGAATGAGACCCTTCCTTTCGCCGAAGAGGTCAATCCCCGTCTTCTCCCCAAGTCCATACATCCTTGCAAATCCTGATATGCCGTCGATACCAACCTTTCTCCCGATTTCATAAAAAAAGACATCACATGACTCTACTATAGCCTTGTGGATGTCTACAGCACCATGCCCGCCCCTCTTCCAGTCCTTAAAGGTCCTATTGCCAAAATAGAGACCTCCCCTACAGTATATATTGGAGGCAGGTGTTATATCCTTTGATTCAAGGGCAGAAGAGGCCACGACTATCTTGAAGGTTGAACCAGGCGGATACTCTCCCTGGATGGCCCGGTTCATAAGGATGTGGCCCGGATCCCTGGAGACCTTCTCCCATTCCACCTGCGTAACCCCATGAGACAAGGTGTTTGGATTAAAGGCAGGATGACTTACCATGGCAAGTATCTCCCCGTTATCAGGATCCATAGCGACAAGGGCGCCGGACTCAACACCAAAGGCATCTTCAGCCTCTTTTTGCAGATCAAGATCGATCGTAAGATAGATATCATCGCCGGGAGCGGGCTGATCAATGCGCAGCATATTTGTCTCCCGTCCGATAGCATCCACCTCGACGATCTTCTTTCCCGTCTTACCGCGCAGGGCAGAATCATACCTTTTTTCCACACCATAATGGCCCACTATCGAAGATGGGATAAGGTCTTCCAGACCGCTCTCCTTCAACTGTGTTGATGAAACCTCTCCTACATAGCCTACAAGGTGCGCTGCAATGACTCCATGGGGATAATTTCTCTGAGATTCAGCCCCTATCCTTATCCCGGGCAGATCCATCTTGTGGGTCTCAAGCATGGCAACCTCCCGCATCGAAAGGTTTCCCTTTATCTTCACCGGGAGGTATGAAGGCTGATTCCGCTTTGTATTGAGTTGCACCTCTATCTCACCCGGTTCCATCTCCAGTATGGAGCCAAGATATTTGATCGTACCATTCCTGTCTCTGATATCCTCCGGCACAAGATAGAGACTAAAACCCGGTGCGTTGTTTACTACGATCTTCCCGTTCCTGTCATATATCAGCCCCCTCTGAGGGTTCAGGTAGACAGTCCTCATCCTATTATTTTCTGACAAATCCTTATAGTAGTCCCCCTTTATTATCTGAAGGAACCATACCCTAAGGAGCAGAAGGACAAAGATGCCTATCACGACCGGATAGAGGAAAAAGATCCTCTTCTGAATCTGCCCAAGATCCTCTTTATGATAAAAAGACCAGACCATCCGGCTATACCCTTAAAGAACTTCCCTTTTCAATCTTTTCTAAGAAAATTACGGAGATAAAAAACCCTATAAGGGCATCGTAGACGGCCTGAGGCAAGACGATCCCTGTAATTGCACCGGAAATAATTATCCTCCCTGTTGTAATCTGCAGAATTGAAATCGTCAGGATCCCGGACAGAAGGGATAAGGTCATAATGATCCCGGGATTAAAGAGCGGATTTAAAATAACTCTGCCAAGATAACCGGCTAAAAAGCCTGTCAGGGATTTAGCAAGAAGGTTAATACCAAGCTGATTTGGCGCAAATGAATCCATTACAAAACCAATAAGGATCCCCATTATCAGACCATCCATTTCGCCATACAAAAAACCGATAAGGTATACTGCTACAAGTCCGATATCTGGTTTCACCCCGATAATAGCTACCTTCTCTCCAAATGTCGAAAGTAAGGGGGCTATAGAAATAACAATTAACAAGTAGACCAGATACTTCATCTCTGCCCGTCTTCAAGAGAGGTAATAACCAATACCTCTTCGATACGGTTTAAATCTACCGCAGGGACCATCTCCACATCCTGAAACAACTCTGATGGCCTCTCCACCACCCTTTTTACCGAGCCTACCATTATATCCCTGGGAAGGCCTCCTGCAAGGCCTGATGTAAGGACCAGGTCACCGGCCCTGGTACTGGAGAGGAGTGGTATATATTTAATCCGCCCCGTGCCGGAACCACGGCCCTCTAATATCCCTTCATTCCTCGTCCTCTCTATTAAGACTGCTGTTGTGCTCTCTATGTCTGTGATAAGGAGGACCTGCGAGAAGCCAGGCCCCGTTTTTATGACCCTCCCAACCACACCTGATGGGACTATAACACCCATATCCTTTTTCACGCCGTCTGATTCGCCTCTGTCTATTATAACCGTCTTGTACCAGTTTGAAGGGTCCCTTCCTATAATCCGCGCTGCCAGGGTCTTATATGCGAGACTCTTCTTAAAACCAAGCATCTCTCTTAGTTGTTTATTTAACTGACCTGCCTCCTGAAGGCGTCTGTTCTCCTCCTTAAGCATGTCAACCTCCTGTTGTAACCTCTTATTCTCAAATTCAGTCTTTGATATATTCTTTATCCGTTCTATAGTACCGACTACTCCTCCTGATACATATGTGATTCCATCAAGGATCTTTACAGTAATCAGGAGGACAGGTCTTTGTATAAAGAAGGAAGACCTCCGCCTTAGTTCAGGCAAGAGGAGGAATATAATGAGGGTTGAGATAAGCAGGAGGGCGATCCTCCTCTTGTAGTTTACCGTAATCCTCAGCACCCTTTAATGCCCTCAGGTTAGTATTGCAACCTTCTTAAGGAGATCAAGTTCGTCCAGTATCGCGCCTGTCCCCAGGACCACTGTGGTCAGCGGATTATCTACGGTAATTACAGGGAGGTTTGTCTCCTCCCTGAGCCTTATATCCATCCCGCATATTAATGAGCCTCCCCCTGTCAGCACAATACCCCTGTCTATTATGTCCCCTGCCAATTCAGGGGGTGTATTCTCAAGGGCAGTCTTGATGGCATTTACTATGGCGCTGATAGGCTCGGCAAGGGCCTCCCTCACCTCTGAGTCGTCTATGACAAGCGTCTTGGGAATCCCTGTGATCAGATCTCTCCCTTTTATTGTCATGGTCTTCTTTTCATCAAGCGGATAGGCTGATCCAATGCCAAGTTTTATCAGCTCTGCCATATGATCGCCTATAAGAAGGTTATATTTCCTCTTGATATAATTTACAATCGCATCATCCATTTTATCCCCGGCCACCTTGACAGACTCGCTGTATACAATGCCTGCCAGGGATATAACCGCCACGTCGGTAGTGCCGCCGCCTATATCCACCACCATGTTTCCAAAAGGCTCCGCGATCGGAAGTCCGGCGCCAATTGCCGCAGCAATCGGCTCCTCAACAAGGTAGACCTCCCTTCCGCCCGCAAGTGAGGCCGAGTCCCTTACTGCCCTCTGTTCCACCTGCGTGATCTTGGATGGAACACAGATGATGATCCTTGGCCTGACAAAGGCGCTTCTATTGTGGGCCTTGGCAATGAAATGCCTGAGCATCTTTTCTGCGATCTCAAAATCAGCAATTACACCGTCCTTCATGGGACGGATCGCTACGATATTTCCCGGCGTCCTTCCCACCATTTTTTTTGCCTCAAGACCTACTGCCAGGACCTCCTCGCTCTTCTTTTCTATGGCAACAACAGAGGGCTCATCTAAGATGATCCCTTTACCCTTTACATAGACCAGTGTGTTGGCTGTGCCCAGATCTATGGCAAGGTCATCGGAAAAACGGCCTATTATGCTGCTGATTATTCCCACATATCCTCCTTTTTTAAAAACCTTCTAGCTGTCTAATACCTGGGTCTTTGCCAGTTCATCCCCAATCCTCATGCCCCTTTCATTGCCGATTACCAGAAGCCCCTCCAGCGCCAATATCAGAAGAGTAAAGACCCACCCTATATAGGGAACAAAGAAGAGAAGATAACCTATGGCCAAGGGAAAATTTCTTATAATAGAGTCCCTGAAAGAACAGGCATGGCTTGACATAGGAACAACAGTCTTAAGCCCTATAAGCCTTTTCCCAATACTTCCCCCTTTCGGAAATCCATCGGCTATTAAAAGATATGTTACCGCAGCAAAAAAACCCACTGGCGGCAGCAACTTAGATAAGGCCGCAACAACCAGGATATCTATAAATCTTGCAATGATCCTATTTACAATATCGGCCTTTGGATATATTGTTGAGGCATCATCCGTCTCGCAGCCCTCTCCCAAAGACATATCTCCTTTAACCTTATGGGATATTTAGCTTTTTATTATAGCAGATCCTCTCTCCTTTTCAAATATCCTTTTCAATCAGATGCTGCCACTAGACTAGGCTGATTGATTTTTTCCATGGGGGATGATAAGGATAATATAAAAAAGGAGGATTAATATTTGATAGGGATTGTGAGGGGACCGGGTAGTAGTTATAGGGATTGCCTCAGGACCCAAAAAGTTGAAATCGACACAAATCGCGCAATAGAACAGCACAAGATATATACCCAAACCCTCTCGAAACTTGGGATAGACGTGGTAAGATTAAGCCCTCTTGAGGAGTTTCCGGACAGCTGTTTTGTAGAGGATGCAGCAGTAATAATCGGGGATATGGCAATAATATGCAGGCTGAAGCCTGCCTCAAGAAGTGGCGAGGAGGATGGGATAGGGAAGCTGCTAAAGGAATATAAAAAGATCTTCCATATCAGTAGGCCAGCCTTTTTAGAGGGGGGAGATCTCCTCGTTACCCATGATAAGGTCTATATAGGGAGGTCAGGGAGGAGTGATGATAATGGTATCAGCCAACTAAGGGATATCCTTCGAGAAAGCAGAGACCTGATCCCTGTTGAGATTGAAGGCGCCCTTCATCTAAAAAGTTTCTGCACACTTATTGACGAGGAGACGCTGCTTATAAGAGAGGGGCTTGAATGCAAAAGGTTATTTAAGGGATTTAGATTTATCGAGGTGCCTTTTGAAGAAACAAATACTGCAAACGTCCTCTCAATCCATGGAAGGGTAATAATGCCAAGGGGGTATCCGATAACAAGGGAGAAGATTATGGAAATAGGGTACACGGTTATTGAGGTTGATATCTCAGAATTTGAAAAGGGGGATGGAGGGGTTACATGTCTTTCAATACTATTTTAGGAGTTGATGGTGCTGTATGGGATAACGGAGGAGGAGAGTAGGATAATAGAGGTTGATTGATTATGAGGGAGAATCAAGATAAAATAATAAAAATGAAGACTAGGAGGTGAGACTTTGAAAGCAAATCAGGCAACAGCAGAGGTCTTTTTTACAGCATTTAAGGCGCTTAAGACCAATGAAAAAGAGGCCTTTCTTGAAAAGGTAATAAGCGACCCTGAGCTAAGAGAAGATATTATTGATATAGCTATGATTGAAGAGGCAAAAAAGATTAAAGGCAAACCAGTTTCTGCCAAAGAATATTTTGCAAAACGCCGCAAGTCAGGGAAGGCTGCTTGAGTCTTTATGATATCAAACTAATGCCGCAGGCACAGAAAGACCTGGATGGTTTTTCTGGTAAATTATTATCAAGACTTGAGGAAACAATCCTGAGATTATATGAGGAGCCAAGGCTGCATAATTCTAAAAAACTTAGCGGCAGTGGTTCAAGATGGCGTATTAGAGTAGGTGATTATAGAATCCTTTATGAGATCGATGATTCACATAAGATTGTAAAAGTTTTTAGGATCGCACATCGTAAAGAAGTTTACAGATAATGAAACATTCTTAAAGAAAACATCCCACGCTAAAAGCAAAACCTGAATGAAACTACCTCCTCTTCCTAGACTCCTCTTCAACGAACTTCTTATATAACACATCCCACTCAGGAGAACCCTCGTAAATCTTCTTTGAGTATGATTCAAGCTTTCCCTTCACAAACCGGTCGATCTCCTCCTCAAGCCTGAGCTCATTTATAATTACCGCCTTAATCTCCTTTAAGACCTTTGCCTCATCGGTGATAAGCCTAGCCATATTATCATTTTTAATCCCGTTTAGTATCAGGTGGGAGATATGGTTTATCTTGTCGTCGCTTAAGATCATCTATAAGATTATTCCCTTTTCCTTGACAAGTTTTTTCTTGATCATAGTGAACATTGTATTGTAATCGATATGTCCCTTCTCTATCTCCTTCTCATGGGCCTTAAGGAGTTCAGCCACCTCCTTATTGAGCCTTTCCTCAACCATAAACTCCTCTGTAATAATCTCGTCTATCCTGCCTGCCAGCTCTTCAGCCGTCATATGCGGTTCAATATATCCGCCTACTTGGAGCCTTCTTGTAAGCGCCTTTGCGATATGTGTGATCCTTTCTCTTGCAAGTCTCATATAGTCCTACCTGTCCTCATCAAACATGGCATCAACAAATTCTTCCGCCTGGAAGTCTATAAGATCTGATATCCCCTCTCCTACCCCGATCATCCTTATCGGGATCTTAAATTCGCTTGCTATGGGGACCACTATCCCGCCCTTTGCAGTGCCGTCGAGTTTTGTAACTATTATACCTGTGAGTCCGACCGCCTCATTAAAGACCCTTACCTGGGAGAGTGCGTTCTGGCCAGTCGTAGCGTCTAGTACAAGTATGATTTCATGCGGGGCACCGGCAAGTGCCTTTCCGATCACCCTCTTCATCTTCTTTAGCTCTTCCATCAGGTTATACTTTGTATGGAGCCTCCCGGCCGTGTCAACAATCAGGACATCCTTTTCTCTGGCCACTGCAGAAACTACAGCATCATAGGCAAGGGCCGATGGGTCTGAGCCGCTTTTTTGCTTTATTATCTCTGCAGAAGAACGGGCCGCCCATACCTCAAGCTGCTCTATTGCCCCTGCCCTGAACGTATCAGAGGCTGTTAACATCACGCTCTTGCCGGAGTTCTTAAATTTGTAGGCGAGCTTGCCAATTGTACTTGTCTTTCCGACCCCGTTCACACCCACGACCATAATTATATACGGCCTGTTTGTATCCGGATAAAGTCCACTTTGGTTTCCTGACATCAACTCCTTTAACCTTGTCTTGATATAATATCTGAATTGGGATGGATCTTTTATCCTTCCTGCAGCTATCTCACCTTTAACCCATTCTATCAGGACATGGGCAGTGTTTAACCCCATATCTGACAAGACAAGGACCTCCTCTATCTGTTCTATCCTGCATTTGTCTATAACCCCTTCCCTGTTGAAGAGGTTACCCATGGCAGAGTTAAGCGCCTCCCTTGTCTTTGTCAGCCCACTACTTATGCGTTTAAATAGTCCGCTCATGCGAGATTTACCTTTCTCAATAACTCCTGCTCTTTCTTTTTCATCCTTTTCTCTTCATGTCCGCCCTTCTCATGGTCATAGCCCATAAGGTGCAGGAGGCCGTGGATCAAAAGTATTGCCAGTTCCCTCTCAAGGGGATGTCCCCCTTCATTTGCCTGCATTAAGGCCCTTTCAAGGGAGATAACAAGGTCACCCAGCATGGCTTTATTTAGCCCCTTAAATTCTCTCTCCTGCATAGGAAAGGCGAGGACATCTGTAGGTTCATTGATGCCCCTGTACTCTCTGTTTAATACCCTGATCCTCTGGTTATTTACAAGCAGGAGGCTTAACTCAGAACTGTCAAGACCTAGGTTTAGCATGATCTTTCCGGCCAGATCCCTTATGTAGTCCATGCTTATCCTGATCTTCCTCTGCTGATTTCTTATCAAGATCTCCAAAATCAAACCCCCAATAATCTGAAAAAGTTGCGCCAGGGTATTCTATTCTATGATGGAAGATCCCTGTCAAGACTCTTACGAAACTGTCCGAGATCCTCCTTAGGTCTTTGAGTGTCAGGTCGCTTTCATCCAATTGTCCGTCCAGATATATATCATTTACTATCCGGTTTACAAGTCCGGAGACCCTGGCAAGAGAGGGACTTATCAGCGTCCTTGAGGCGGCCTCAACCGCGTCTGCAAGCATAATTATGGCGGCAATCTTTGACTGCGGTTTTGGCCCGGGATATCTGAACTCCTCTTCGTTAACAGGCGCAAGGCCGGGGTCCCTGTTTTTCTTTGCCTTTTCATAAAAATAGTTAATAAGTCGTGTCCCATGGTGTTGTGGTATTATGTCAATCACCGGTTTTGGCAGCCTGTGTTCCCTGGCAAGCTCCACCCCATCCTTTACATGGGATATCAGTATCAGGCTGCTCATATGGGGCGACAGTTTGTCGTGTCTGTTCACCGGTCCGATCTGGTTTTCTATAAAATACTCAGGTTTCTTTGTCTTGCCTATATCGTGGTAGTATGCGCAGATGCGCGTCAAAAGAGGGTTCGCCGAGATCGCCTCTGCGGCGGATTCTGCGAGGCTGCTTATCATTATGCTGTGATAGTAGGTACCCGGCGCCGTAAGCAGCAGGTCTTTAAGGATCGGCTGATTCATATCAAGAAGCTCCATGAGTTTAAAGTCTGTAGTAACCTCAAAGAGCGACTCAAAGAGGGGAAGGAGCCCTGATACCACAAGTGATACTATCAGGCCGCCGCTTACAGCGAATACCATATCGAACGGGCCGGTAGGGATAAAAAGTTTTGCTTCATAGAGATCAATTGCAACTGCCATCAGGATGTTGGCCAGCCCGATAAACAGACCTGCCCTTAATAGACCTGTCCTCTTTTTGCAGTGGAGGACCGAAAGGGATGCAACGATACCTCCGATGAAGGCATATATGACAAAAAAGCGCTCTTCCGGGATAAGAAGCCCCATGAGGAGGGCGATGATAGTGGAGGAGATAAGTCCTATATGTATGTCGAAAAGGATTGTAATAGACATTGCGCCTATAGCAGCGGGTATGGCAAACATAATTGTTGATATATCGATATTGTAGAACCTGTCCGCAAAGGCGCCGAGGAGGAAGTAGCTGAGCTTTGATATTAATATCGTTGTGGATATGATAATTCCCAGGAGCGACAACTTTATCGGGTCTTTTGCGATTGCCGGCTTATACCTCTTCAGATCGAGATAGAATATGTAGATGATTATGAGGACGATCAGGAAGAGGCCGGAAAGCATCTGGGTTACGCTATTTTTCCTCTGGTACCTTGCAATCTTTTCCAATACGGGCATCTGGTCTTCTGTGATCCTGTCGCCTCTCTTTAGTATTATCTCCCCCCTTTTTATCTTGTAATAATGGGAATGAAGGGTTGATGAACCCCCTTCTTCGGCTGTTCTTGTATCTTCTATCTCAAGGTCAGTAGGGGCCTTTAATGTCCATGTGGCTGTGTCGCCTACCTTTAGTTCGGTGTGGAAGTAGAGGATGGTCGGTGCCAGCAAATAGGTTATAATACCAAGAAGTAAGACAGCAAGAAGCAGTATCTGCAGGACAGTAATACCTAAAAGGCTCTTAAAGTCCTTTCCGAAAAAAGAAAATACTGGTTTGATAGCCTGGGAAAATCTAGGCTTTTCTTGTCTCTCTCCTCTTGCCCTTTCCAATCTTTCCCTCATATCTGCCATATGCCTTAATTATGTCCTGGACCAGCTTATGTCTGACAACATCCTTGTCGGAGAAATAAATAAATTCTATACCAGGGATATCAGCCAGGATCTTCTGGATCTCTATCAGTCCCGATATCCTTTCTGTCGGAAGATCGACCTGGGTAATATCTCCTGTTATAACCGATTTTGAACTAAATCCCAGTCTGGTAAGGAACATCTTCATCTGTTCGGATGTGGCATTCTGCGCCTCATCCAGGATAACAAATGAATCGTTTAATGTCCTTCCCCTCATGTAGGCCAAGGGTGCAATCTCTATCTCTCCCCTCTCAATGAGCCTGTTTGCCTTTTCAAGTTCCATCATGTCATACATGGCATCATAAAGGGGTCTCAGATAGGGGTTCACCTTCTCAGAGATGGTACCTGGGAGAAAGCCCAGCTTTTCTCCTGCCTCTACGGCCGGCCTTGCCAGGATAATCCTGCTTACCTCTTTCCTCATCAGGGATGTTACAGCCATAGCCATCGCAAGATAGGTCTTGCCGGTGCCTGCCGGTCCTATTGCAATCACAATATCATGCTTCTTCATCGCCTCAAGGTATCTCTTCTGTGTCGCAGACTTAGGTATGATAAGACGTTTCTTCGTCTCGAGCGGGATGGTATCGGAGAAGATCTCTTTAATGGATACATCCTTATCACCAAGCATCCTCCTTATCGCGTAATCTACGTCATTGGGTCTCAGGTAGAAACCCTTAAGGAAGATCAGGTCGGACAGATCGGAGATGATCCTCTCTGTCCTGTTTATATCCTCACGTCCCCCTTCTATGAGGATCTCTTCTCCTCTTGCCGAGATCTTGACGTCGAATGCGTCTTCTATCATCTTCAGGTGAATGTCATACTTGCCAAAAAGATTGGAAGTATCAAGCCCCTCTTTAAGCTTGATCTTAACCGGGGTGTTTCTCAAGGATCGGATGGACCTCCTTAATATAAAAAAATTATATCAGTATCAAGCCAGAATTACAATCACATGCCGTGATCTATGATATTATTTATAGTGCTTCCATCGCCTATCGCGTCCATGCTTAATATTCCCAATATACCATAAAGGTTACTTAAGCAAGCGATCATAAATAAGTTTAATTATAGGAGTATCTGAGAAAGGCGAAGCATTTTTTTGTGCTAATCTCCCTACCTGTCGACTGTCAAGAAACACTCTTTTGTATGCCGTAGCGGGCAAGACTTCTACCATGACTCAATTTTTAAATTCTCAATTATCTGAAAATGAGTATCTCTAGTGACTAATCTTAGTTCATATTGTTGGGCAATTGCGGCAATCCATATATCATTTTCTGGAAGAGGTTTTCCCTTTCCTTTTAATCTCTTCTTTATATTCCCATAAAGTTTTGCCGTCGCTGCATTGCAAGTAAGAACAGTATTGTTTAAAACGAATTCATCTATACGGGTAATATTCTCCTCAATTTTTTGAGATTTGTATGCCCCAAAATATAGCTCACCGACGGCAATAGAGGGGATAAAAACTTCAGAGGCATTAGCCATGCGTTCATGAATATTATAGTCTTCGCCAAAGAGGGCAATTATTATATTTGTATCAAGAAGGAATCTACTACCATTCACTGGTATCTACCTTTTCACAATTTTCTTCTATGGCCTTTGACATTAACCGCAAGTCATCAGGAGGAATAGTTCCTTCAAATTTTAAAAGGCTGTTGCCCTCGACCCCTGTCGGAATCAAGGTCTTTACATAATCCAGAACACGAAGTTGAAGATCATAAGGAAGTTTATCTATTTGGGCAATAAGATTTTCTTTTATAGATGTGACTGTCATACATCCACCTCCTTTCGGTTATATTATATTATCTTACCATGCCCACAAATTATATGGCAGAAAAAAAATTGAGAATAGCAAGGCTCAAAAACCTTGTCCTCAAAGCGCTCTGATATCTGCCGTTGCGGGCAATCTCTTTTTTACTCTTACTTTTATAATATAGACCCTCACCTAAATGCTCTCAGTACGGTCTATTCTACATTACCGGCCAAACGAGTCTGTAGGAAAAGCCTCCAAGAGTTCGAGATGCGCCTTTTTTTAGGGGTCACTTGCCCCTCCCTGACATTCGATCGTTCAGTATGACGCGATCTTGAGCGTTCTCGTTTTGCCCGGTACCTCGAAAAACTCCCTGTTGGAGGTTTCCTTATGGCCTCAACGATTTAATGAGCGGTGGCGCTTCTTTGCGTCCGGGATCGCAGGCATGTTCCAATATATTCACAAATCCGTCTGCATCTTTAACTTCACGGAAGCGAGCCAGATCAAATTCCATGGCAGATTCCGGGGAACCGGTGAAGCGCCCGGTCAGACTGGACATGAAAAACCACCGGGCGATAACATTTCGCAAGCGGAATTCTTCGATGCCGTACTCTGTACGTCCTAAGAGATAAAGGATATAGGAAAAAAGCAGATTGTTCTGGGAGCTGATCATTTTTCCGCTGCGGAAACCAGCCATCCGAATACAATTCATGAAATCATGCCAGTACTGGAGGTTGATCACCCGTTCCTGGGCTTTTTTAAGCATTTTGAACTGCTCGATCCGCCGTTCATCGCTGAATTGTTCCGTTTCAAGGTCCTTCCCGCGCAACAGGGAATAAACATATTTGTACCGTGCTCGCTTGAATCCGAGTCCCACGCTAACCCGAAGCAGTTGATCGGGATCGGGTTGAATGAAATGATTGAACGGTGATGCTCCCCTTCCTGATGATTTGCGCGCCTCTCGGCAGAAGCGCTCAAGCTGGGCCCGACCTTCATCCCAGAAGGCCGACATCAACGTCAGAATAAAGTCAGCCTGTTTGAGCGGTGTGCCTTTGCTATTGATGCGCACAAAAACATCGGCCACGTCCTCTTCATCGATATTCGCTGAAAGCTCCAGGGCGGTAAAGGGAAAGCTCAGAAGGGACTGTAGTTTTGAAATTGCCTTTTTTATCTGTTTTTCTTCCTCGCCGCTGATTTCCCGTGAACTTTTTATTTCGGAAAGATATCGATCAACAACCTCGAATAGATCCGTGTCCTTGCTCCACAAAATGGAGATGTCGGTAATGTATGACTTATCTCTTCGGATGGCTGCATCAGCAACCTCAAATTTTTCTGAAAGCGGATTAAATGCGATATTAATCAGTTCGCTTCCAAAGTTTTCGCGGATGACCTCAATCCTTTTCAAAACGGCGTAGAGGGACGTTAACCGTTGCTGACCGTCCACGATCAACAGGCGCGGGGGCTTTTGTTTGGTATCCGTTCCGATGACGCGAGTATCATCAGAAAACCCGTTTTGCCAGAACAGCAAGTACCCCACGGGATAACCCTGGTACATGGAGTCGAACAGATCCCGCACTTTGGCGTTTTTCCAGACAAACGGGCGCTGAATATCGGGCAGGCCGATCTCACCCAGTTCGATATACTTGATCAGAGAATTCAGGTCGTAATTGACTTGTTTAAAAACGGTTTCGCTAATTGTCTCCCCTTAGGGCTAACCAAGGATTATATGGTGATCTCGACTTTATCAGAATTTTTCTACCATTTCAAATAAATGATAATATCGCATTGACGTAACTATTTAGTTTCATGATAATTATGTGGTTTGATAACATTACATTTTATGTGTCTAGTCTATTTCTTGATAACATCCCATGATTGCTATGCCGGCAGACTCTTTGGCGCAATATAATGCGGTACCGGCAAAGCGGTCAGTCCCCGCGTCTTTATTCATCGGGGACAGCCCCGATTCTACAACTCTGCTTCGCTCCGTCCATAATTCTGGGACAGTCCCTTTGAATGCACCGGTTTTTTTAGTTTAGGACAGGACGCCATTACATAGCTTAATGCGCTTGAATCAGTCAATATAGGCTTCAGGCTATATAACCCAAGAATATCTTAGCAGGATTAATCCACCCTCGGGCTTCTGCCAAGATAACATCAAGCGCATGAATACACTTTTTGACCTTGGAGTAACATTGAAGTAGAATGTAAAATATCAGGCAGAAAAATCATTCAGATAGGAAGGGAGAAATGCCATGAATAGGACCTTGGGCTTAATCGGATCAATTTTGGTTATTTTCTTTTTTGTGCTTACAGCACAGGCCTTTGAGGTATCAGGTTTGGCCACACCGGAGAGTATGATTGTAGACCCGGACACAGGAAACTACTTTATCTCGAACATCAATGGGTCACCGGCAGAAAAGGACAATAATGGTTTTATAACTAAGCTGGACAAGAACGGAAAGGTCATTTCCCTCAAGTTTATTGAAGGGGGCAGGGCAGGGGTTTTGCTGCACGCACCTAAAGGTCTTTCCGTGATCGGCAGCGTGCTCTACGTTGCAGACATTGATGCAGTTCGGGGCTTTAACAAGGTGAGCGGGAGTCCTTTGCATAATATTGACCTGAAGGGGATGGGGGCCCTCTTCTTAAATGACCTGACCAATGATGAACAGGGGAACCTATATGTCTCGGATACAACGGTCTTTGTAGACCCCAAGGCCCCTGGCACGATCTTCAAGATCGAGACAAAAAATCAGCATAAGGCTGCGATCCTTGTACGGGATGCCGCCCTGGGTCCTCCCAACGGACTTGTAATTCATCCCAAGACAAAACTTCTTCTGGCAAACACCTGGGGTGCAGGCCGGATCATTGAGATCACCCATGATGGAAAGATCAGGACATTTGCTGAGGATCCTGCATGGAAGGACCTGGATGGACTCGATTATGACAGCATGGGAAATCTTTATATTTCAAGCTTCACAGGGGGCACAATTTATAAGATCTCCCCGAATCTAAAGGCTGAGACTGTTAAAAGCGGGCTTACCAGCCCGGCAGACATAAACATTGACAGAAAGGGCAACATGATACTTGTCCCCTCTTTCAACGGCAACAGTGCGATGACGATCCCCATAGGAAAGTAATTGGAGGCTGCCATGTTATACCTATTTTCAATGCTGATATTCTTTGCAGGCTCAGCTAATCTTTATGCCGGTATGCACACAGAGTTAGTCGAATACAGACATGGCGACACCATGCTTGAAGGCTACCTGGCATACGACGATGAGGTCAAGGGTATCCGTCCGGCAGTCCTGGTGATCCATGACTGGATGGGGGTTGGACCCTACGTTAAGAAACGGACTGAAGAGATGGCAAGGCTTGGTTACATAGCCTTTGCCATAGATATGTATGGGAAAGGGGTAAGACCAAAGAACTCCGAAGAAGCGGCAGCGCAGGCCACCATTTACAGAAAAGACCGCCAGCTCATGCGCGCCCGCGCCAATTCAGGACTTGAGGTACTAAAGAATCATAAACTCACGGATACCGGTCGGATTGCAGCCATCGGCTACTGTTTTGGCGGAGGGACTGTCCTGGAACTGGCGCGCAGCGGTGCTGATCTTGCCGGCGCGGTGAGCTTCCACGGGAATCTGGATACGCCGAATCCTGACGATGCAAAAAATATCAAGGCAAAGGTACTTGTTTTACATGGCGGTGATGATCCCTTTGTGCCTCAAGACCAGGTGACAGCCTTCCAGAGCGAGATGCGCAAGGCTGGCGTTGACTGGCATATGGTAATTTATGGCAATGCGGTTCACAGCTTTACTGTTCCCGATGCCGGTAGTGATAATTCAAAGGGCGCGGCATACAATGAGAAAGCAGATAAGCGCTCATGGGAGGCGATGAGGCAGTTTTTCACAGAACTATTTAAGGCAGACGATTCATATAAAATTATAGGATAATAGTATTATCCCTCTGAATTAATCCTGATATCAGCTTTTGCACGCAGCCTTGCCTTAAGCTCCCTGATCTTTTCCCTTGATCTCTCTTCAGTAAGGATCCGGCCAACCTTCAGCCTTGCCTCCTCCTGGGAGACACCCGAAAACTCCTTCTTATTTTTTTTCAGATAGCTATCAATGTCTTCAGGGGATATAAGTATGAAAAGGTTGACCCTCTGGTCAATAAATCTTTCAATGATAAGTCTGTTTCTTGAAAGTGCATAGAGATCGTCCGGTTCAAGACCGTGCCATGAAAGCTTTTCGCCCGCGCCCACCGTCCCGTCCCCTTCCTCAAGCTTCTTTGTCTCCTCTTTTATCTCACTTACTGTAGGCTCCTCAATGCCAAATCTGGATGCCTCTGTCAATATAAGCCTTTCATCTATCAGCCCCTGGAGGGCCGCTTTTCTGGCATCATCAAGGCTGACACCCTTTTTTGAAATAGAGTAAAATGATATATAGTGCTTCAGGTCTGACAGTGAAATGACCTCCTTATTTACTACAGCTATGACCTGCTCAACTATCTCGCCGGATGAAAACCTTGCCGGAAATATAATAAGAAATGACAATAATAAAGATGTGGCCAGGATAGTCCCGTGGCCTCTTTCTCCAACCCCTTCATTGTGACTGATAAATGGAGACGGGGGGCGTGTCATGATCACATAGCTTCCCGAGAGGAGGTCGTGCAGCGTCCTTCTCCTCCTGTTTAATAACGCAATAAGAAAACCCGTACCAAAAAAGAGGCTTGAGGCAAAGTAGCCAAATGATCTTACAATAGAAGATCCAAGGTTAATATCGCACCCATCCTTTGAGACAACCTTTATTCTAAAGATCATCTTCCCGGGGGTCTGTCCTCCTATAAAACAGAAGGTCGTAAAATATACAATGAAGAGGGGAAAGTAGATCAGGAAAAATGAGATTGCCAACCTTATTACCAGATCGGATGAGAAGAGCCAGTTTATATCCTTAATGCCGAACCTTACGGCAAGGTAGCCTATAACAAGGAGTATGGCATATAAGGCCTGAATTATAATCAGATCTGTGGTATAGGCAAATACCCTCCTCCAGAAGCCTGCTATCCTGTTATCAAGGCTGCTCATACTATCCTTGTACACTGCCAAGTCTCCCCAGCTCATATTGTGTAATAGAAATTGCCGCTATGGCCGCTGTTTCGGACCGTAAGATCCCCTGTCCCAGTGTGACAGGGATAAACCCCTTCTTGCAGGCCCTGCCTACCTCTGCATCTGTGAATCCGCCCTCCGGACCGACCAGAAGGCCGATGCGCTTTCCGCCCTTTTTTAATGTCTCCTTCATGGGTTTTTTACCCTCCCTTTCCCATAGGATCATTGCTATGTCGAATGCATCCGGGGAGTCAAGATAATCTGAAAACGACAGAGGGGCGCGGACAGAAGGGACATCCCACCTTTCTGACTGTTGTGACGCCTCCTCCGCGATGATTTGCCAGCGTCTCATGTCTTTCATTCCGCCCGATGGTGTTGGCCTTACGACAGACCGTTCTGATATTATCGGTATAATCTCCATGATGCCAAGTTCTGTGGCCTTCTGAACAATCAGGTCCATCCTTTTACCCTTGATTATTGCCTGGGCAAGGACGACAGCCGTGTCACTTACTCTCCCCTCATCTTCGCCGATTATCTCCCCGCTTATCTCGCTCCTCCCGATACCATCAAGGACGACATGGTACCCCCTCATCTTTTCATCTACAAGATGAATCTGTTCACCTGGCTTCATCCTGAGCGGACCTTTTAGGTGATGTGCAAGCGAGCCGCTTATCAGGGCCTTCTTTCCCTGAATATCTTTGGACGATATAAAGAAGTGGGGCAATGTAGCCTTCTATTCAAATAGATTTTTTACCTTTTCGAAGATGCCTGACTCCTCATCGGTCTTTTCCTCCGAGGTCTTTGCAAACTCTTCCAGGAGTTCCTGCTGTCTTTGGGTCAATTTAGTCGGTATCTTGATATTTATTCTTACGACCTGATCTCCGATCCTGGAGGAATTCCTGAGATTGACAATGCCCATACCTTTAAGGCGGAAGGTCTTTCCATGCTGTGTTCCAGGCGGGATCTTAAGGCTTGTGGTGCTCTTAAGTGTAGGGATTTCTATCTTGCCGCCCAGCGCAGCCTGGACAAAAGAGATCTGTGTGTCATACAGGATATCCCCGTTCTCTCTTGTGAAAAGGGGGTGTTCTTTTACAGTCAGAAAGACATACAGATCACCCGTGGGACCACCGTTATCCCCCGGTTCTCCCTCACCAGAGAGTCTTAGTTTTGTGCCTGTCTCTACGCCAGGCGGTATCTTTAATGAAAGGGTCCTCTCGGTATGTATCTTCTTTTCTCCTTTGCATTCCGTGCACTTCTCGGTTATGATCTTTCCCTCTCCAAGGCAGTGATTGCATGTCCTGCTTACTGAAAAAAAGCCCTGCTGGAACCTGATCTGTCCGCTGCCCTTGCAAGTTGCGCAGGTCTTGAAACTTGAGGCCGATTTAGCGCCTGTACCGTTACAGGAGGTACAGTTTACCCATTTTGGGATCTTTATTTTAGTCTCTAATCCAAAGGCGGCATCTTCAAAGGATATCTCAAGGTTATACCTCAGATCAGCCCCCCTGCCGGGTCGCCTCCCCCTTGATGTAGTACCGAAGAAATCCTCGAAGATATCGCTGAAGATATCACCGACCCCACCGGATTCATGCCCGCCGAAACCGCCAAATCCCTCAGTTCCCTGCGTATGACCGAAGAGATCGTAGCTCTTCCTCTTTTGAGGATCACTCAAGACCTCGTATGCCTCGCTGATCTCCTTGAACTTCTCTTCAGATTCCTTTTTGCCCTGGTTTTTATCCGGGTGATATTTTATCGCAAGTTTGCGATAGGTCTTCTTCAACTCCTCGTCAGTTGTATCCCGGCTGACCCCAAGTATCTCGTAATAGTCCCTCTTGGCCAC
>CAYZUL010000041.1:0-23864 GCA_964481895.1 uncultured Nitrospirota bacterium
TGAAAATCCAGCCTCTCCATGGAGGCTGTTACAATCGGCCTCCTCGAGTGCCTGTATGCCACCATAGCGCCTACCATATCTATCCACTCCATCACCTTTCCTCCAAGGAGGTTCCCCAATATGTTGGTATCATTGGGCAGGACGATCTGCTGCATCTGGCTGGCTGAATCCGATACATATTTACCATTTTCTTCTGTCATGGGCATACCCTCAAGATCTTTTTCGATTTTTTTGTCTCCTTTTGCTCTTTAACACATCGACAATTTTATCATACTGACTTAAAATTCCAAGGACTTTTTGTAAGAAATAAGTTTCGGTTGCCAAGGAAATTTCGTTAGCACAACCGCTTGACTCCATAGTATGTCTGGCTTATCTTTAATAATGAAGGAGATTACAATGTCTTCCAATCACTTCCTAATCCACGCCACCCAGGATGGGATCATCCGTTTTCCTATCCTTGCAGACGGGTCCCTTGGGGATCAGGGGCATGCACTTAAAGGCAATCCCTTGGAGGCAGTGACCCAGGATTCTGAGGGCATACTCTATGCGGGCTCTGACAAAGGGGAGATATACCGAAGCAATGACCAGGGTGAGAAATGGACCCTTACCTCAAAAGGTTTTCCAAAAAGCCTTGGACTCTGGTCCTTAGTTGCCAATCCTGCTAAGACGGGGGAGATCTATGCGGGCCTTGAGCCTGTATCCCTCTGGTTTAGCAAGAATGGTGGTAATTGCTGGACAGAACTTTCCTCCTTGCGAGGTCATCCCTCACCGAAAAATTGGCGTTTTTTCGACCCGATGAAGCCCCATATCCGAGCCATATCCTTTGATCAAAAGGGTAAAAGGCTTTACATTGGGATAGAAGTAGGCGGTGTCCTGGCAAGCTATGATAAAGGTATATCCTTCCATGATAGGAGCCAGGGGGTAGATGACGACAATCCACACTATCCATGTAGCACCAGACGATCCAAATCATATATTTGCCATGACCGGCGGCGGACTATTTAAGAGCCTTAATGGGGGGAATAGTTGGGAGAAGCTGACTAATGGCATTGATAGATGGTATATGCTCCCTCTTATCTTCGTATCCTCTGATCCTAATCTCATCTGTCTTGGTGCGGGAAATACCCCGCCCCCTGTATGGAAGACCAGGGGCGCCGACTCCTGCATCTACCTTAGCGAGGATGGGGGAGAAAACTTTGGGATGGCTTCTGGCCCTTTTCCGCTAAAGGGGATGCTATCTTCTATTGCGGCCGATCCAGAAAGACCAAATCATCTCTTTGTAAGCAGTACAGATGGGATGTTGCTCGGTTCATTGAACGGGGGAAGAGGATGGCAAATCCTGGCCGAGAACCTCTTCCGAATCGAGGAGATGGCAATTACATAAGATTAGACCTTATATCTAGTAGAGGTTGAAAACGCACGGCTGGCATTGGTATGGTATACTTGATAATGAAATTATTTTTTAACAAACTACCATGAGGTCTCAAAATGCAGATACATCAAAAACATTTTATTTCTTCAACGGCATTTAAGGTTATAGACCCTCTTTTGATCTTTGGCCTCCCATTCCTTTTTCTTCTTATAGTCCCTTCTTTCCTTAAAGCACAAGGTACTGGGGAGATCAAGATCGTGATTCGAAATACGGCATATGAATTTTCCGGAGGGATTGTTAAACCAGACCAGCCTGTTACTATCTTCTTGCAAAACATGGATAATATCGAGCATGGCTTTACATCTAAGCTGATGGAGGAATTTTCTGTAGAGGTGGAAACTCCGGGTGTACTCACCTTTGGCAGAGGGATCAAGGGGGTTCATATTAAACCAGGAGAAAAAATCCAGATCCATTTTACTCCATCAAGACCCGGCAGCTTTAATTTTCAGTGCGATATCCACCCTTCCATGAAGGGCGAGCTCTTTGTCCTGTCAGTGGAAGCAATATAAAGACCTTTGATCCTGTCAGATACTTATCCTGTCGATCTTTGCTGCCACAATGAAATCGTTCTCCAAGAGACCCTGGGCAGCATGGGTAAAAAGTTCAAGCTGGACCTTGTTATAAAATATATAGATATCAGGGTGGTGCCCTTCTGCCTCCGCGATCTCTGCAACCTTATTTACAAAACCTATCGCCCCCCTGAAGCCCTTGAAGATAAATTCCCTTTTTATTTTATGTATTCCTTCTCTGAGAAGGGACCAGGCGGGCACCTCCACGATATACCTATCTTCATCTGTATCCGACAGAGGCGGAATACCACCCTTACAGGGAACACAATGTTTAGTTGTTAAATCCATGATCTTTTTATAGGGGCTTGCGTCGCCTCCTCCACCGGCAAAGCCGGATGGAGCCTCCCCCGCTTTGCTCGCTGGGTAGATCCCCACGAGCAAGCCAGTGGGGATCTACTTTTTAAGGTGGCTATTATATCTATTATTGACTGCACCCCAATCAATTGCCCTGAAAAATGCCTCTATATAATCTGCCCTTTTCAGCCCATAATCGATCATGAATGCATGCTCAAAGACATCCATAATCAAGAGCCGGCTCGCCCCTGCGAGATGGCCTCCATCATGCTCATTGACCCAGACATTAAAGAGACGACCTACTTCAAGATCATAATAGAGTATTGCCCACCCGATACCACGCATCGTTCCCACCGCCTTAAAATCCTTCTCCCAATTTTCATAGGTTCCAAAATCTTCTGTAATCTTTCTAAAGAGCCTTGAATCCTTATCCGGCTTTGATCCGCCTTTTATCATATTCCCGAAATAATATTCATGAAGCCTCATCCCATTAAATTCCCACCCGAATCTCCGCTTTAGCTCGGCATACTCAGGTGTTCCGGTCTTTCCTTCCTTCAGGAGAAGACCTTGCGCATCAACCAATTTGTTTGTATTTGTAACATATCCCTGGTATAAGGTAAAATGATTCTTCAGGAGGTTATCGCTGAATCCTTCTGTCCCAAGCAGATGTTCAAAGTTTTTTGCTTCGTATCCCATTTGGTTCTCTCCTTCCCCTTTATTATATTGCCTCTTTTCCCGCTTTTATATACTTTACTTTAGCATCCCTTACTTCGTCAATCTCTTTATTGTAAATATTAATATATGTTTCGCCTTATCTCTTTAGCCTTAATTTAAGATACTCACCTATCAGGATAGAGGCAGGGTATAAAACCTCCTCTTCGGTTTGGGCATGTAACATCAGCTTTTCAGCAAAGTGCGCGTATTCCGGCATGTTCTCCTTTATGGCTATCTCAAGCAGGTATTGAAGGGCGGCTATAATCAATCTATGATCCCTCAGCATCTGAGGAAACTCTGCCTTAAGCCTTTCTGTCATCGGGATGACATTGGCCATTTCTTGTGTAATATTTCCTTCTGCCAGAAGGGGCAATAATCCTAGAGGCGGCAATGCATACCCTTCCTCCTTCTCAAAATGCGGGTAAAGGACCTCTGCCACAGCCTTTGCCGCATCTCCCGTCCTTCCTCCTGCCCTGGAGGCCTCGACGAGCTTTGAATGAAGCTCCTCATGCTCTGTTTTTAGGGAACGAGGGATATTGAATTCCATGATCGGACCTCCTTTCTACTTCTGAAAAACAAACTTTAACCCATGTGGAAATATAGGGGCTCAATCTATGCAGATTACCTATGTGCTGCAAGAAACTAGAATAACCTTAAGAGAATTATACCTTAAACCCTATTCATTGCAGGAAATCCGGCCTTCATCCAGGCAGTCATCCCACCAGCCATGACATATACCCGGCTGAACCCGGCCTGCATCAGGATTTGGGCAGCAGTATGGGCACGGCCCCCTGAGCGGCATATCGTTATAATATCTTTATCCATATCAACCTCAAGATCGGATATCCGGCCGCTTAGGCTGTCTATCGGTATATGCCTGATCTCCGGCAAATGACCCAGCTCTCCTTCCAGCTCATCCATCTCCCGCACATCGAGAAGGATCTGCTCATAGCCATCGTCGAGTCTCCGCTTGACCTCCTCGGGAGAGAGGCTCGAAACCATCTGATCATTAACCCCATGTTCAATGGTACCCTTCACCTCGCAGGCAGAGACATCAACAGGGACCCAGACCATCTTCGGGTCACGGGCACAGGCATAGTTTGCCTTCAGCACCTCTTTCATCCAGTCAGCAGGTCCGAACTTCAGGTCTTCCACATATCTTATATAATCTTCCCTTGTCGCATGTTTGAGATGGGGGTTTTTAAGCTTCTGCACTGCGAGGCTCGAGGCTTGCCGGTTTCTGTATTCATGGGCAGGGTAGACGATAAGATGATCAGGCAGTCCCAGGATCCGCTGAAGGCTGTCCCAGTGTTCCCCCGGATCTCCGCCAGGGAGGTCATCCCTTCCGGCCCCTCCATCCTCAAGAAATAACACGTCGCCAGTAAGTATACGGTCCTGAAATATCAGGCTCAATGAATCTTTTGTATGGCCCGGCGTAGACATTACCTTAATAGGAATGCCCTTAACAAGATACATAAAACCTTCTTTAAGATGCGTTGTCACACAACATGCGGGGGCGCCTCTATACATAAGATAGTCACAACCTGTATGGTCTTTAAGGGCTGCAGCCCCTGAAATATGGTCTGCGTGGGTATGGGTGTCGATCACATAGGCCAATTGTAGCTTCTCTGTTTCCAGCAGTTTTAGGTAGTCATTCAGATGCTCCAAAACAGGGTCAATGATAATGACCTCTTTTGATCCTTCACTACCCAGGAGGTATGTCCGGCATGCATGGGGGTTTAATTGACGAAAGATCATCTCCATCTCTTTGCCTCAATTGTTTTTTTGATTAGGTCAATTACAATACTATGTCATAGTATAAAACAAGAAAGGTTGGCAGTCCAGTTTTGCGCTAAAACACCATTACTTGATCAGTCTTAAAGGCAATAAATATGGGTGAGTTGATCGATATGCCCATTTTTTCGTAAGTAGACCTGGGGATAATGGAAATGAATTCCGCCTCTTTGCTGACCTGGATAAATACCCTCGCAATATCCCCCTCGATCTGAACCTTCTTTACAACCCCTTCAAAGGAGTTCTCCTCATTTGAATCAAAGGGCCTTAAGGAGATCTTGATCTCCTGCGGCGGGATACTTACATGAACTTTGCCTCTGTGCCCTGTAGTTACAATAACAGGTATATTCGGAGAAATCTTTATCAACTGCGAGCCTTCCAGATCTACAACATCCCCCCAAAAAAGATTTTCTAAAGAGCCTTTAATAACCCTTCCATTTACGAGGGATATTACATTTCCGGCCAATCGGTCGGCCTGAACGAGGTCATGGGTAGTGAAGATTATGGTGGTCTGATACTTTCTGTTAATTGTCTTGATGAGCTCCTCTAGGAGGGCTACGTTTTTTTTGTCTATATTTGTAAAGGGTTCATCCAGAAATAAAACCTCCGGCTTAAAAACAAGTATCCTGGCAATAGCCACCCTCTGGGATTCTCCCCTGGAAAGCTCAGGGGCATACCGCTTTTCAAATCCTTCAAGTCCCACCATCTGCAATATCTCTTTCGCCATAGGTTTCCATACCCTTCTATCAACAGAGCGATACCTAAGCCCGGCGGTAATATTCCTATGAACAGTTGTATGAAAGAGATACGGGTCTTGCATGACCATTCCCATCTTTCTCCTTATTTCTAATGAATTTGAGGTCCAGACATGCTCCTCCCTGAAGAATAACTCTCCTTCATCCGGTTCATCCAACAGATTAAGGATGGTCAAGAGCGTGGTCTTTCCCGACCCATTGGGGCCGACTATGGAGTATATCATCCCGGCTTGGAGCTCCAGATGAGGGATTTCAAGAGAGAATCCGCTATTGTAACGTTTGACTATATTCTCCAGTCTTAAAAGCGGTTCTCCCATTTCACGACCCTGCCTTTCCCTGGAAATAGTGAAGCAGGATGTTAATGAAGAGGGCAATGATAAGCATTATTATTCCTAATGCAATACCCAGGGCAAATTCACCCTTACCTGACTCAAGGGCTATGGCAGTGGTTATATTCCTTGTGTAGCCCCTTATATTGCCGCCAAGCATCATGGATACCCCAACCTCTGAGAAGACCCGACTGAAACCGGTAATAATGGCGGCAAACATGGCGAACCTCACCTCAACAAGGATCAGCAATGCAGTTTGAGTCCTGTTTGCCCCAAGCGACATTGCAGTCCTTTCGACCCTCTTATCCGCTCCTACGGTGGCGGACAAGGAGAGGACGGCAATTATCGGAAATGCCAATAATATCTGGCCCATTATCATTGCATATGGGGTATAAAGGATCCCCAGGTTTCCCAGAAGGCCCCTGCGTGAAAGGAAAGAATAGACCAGAAGCCCGATCAAAACCGATGGGATGGACAGTAACGTATTAAGTATCAGGACAGCCCATCTTTTGCCGTTAAAATCTCTTACTGCAATAAGAAAACCTGCAGGGACACCAATCAATGTCGCTAAAAGCGTTGCAATTGTAGATACCTTTAAAGATAAAATGATTATCATCAGTATCTCCCTGTCAAGGGAGGTAATCATCCCGATGGCGTTGATGAATCCTTCAAAGATATAATCCATTAAATAAACTCCCCACCTTGAAACAGACTACTTAAAGACACTTGGAATAAACAATGCCTTCCCATCCTTCTTATACTCGCTGATAATCCTTCGACCTTCAGGAGAGGTTACCCATTCGATAAGTTCCATGGCAAGGTCGTACTTAACATGGGCGTATTTCTTTGGATTTACAGCTATTATGCCATATATGTTTAATAACCTTTCATCACCTTCAAGCAGGGTTATCAGGTCTGTCTTCTTTTCGAAGGCAAGATAGGTGCCCCGGTCTGTCAGACAGTATCCCTGTTTCTCAGTGGCCACCTGAATTGTAGCTCCCATCCCCTGGCCAGTTTCCAGATACCAGGAACCGGACGGTTTTATACCGGCCAGATCCCAGATCTTCTTCTCTTTTTTATGGGTACCTGACTCATCCCCCCGTGAAATAAAAGGTGATTTCTTTTCTGCGATCATCTTAAGTGCCCTTGCTGCATCATTACCAATAATGCCGGCAGGGTCTCCCTTTGGCCCAATAATGATAAAATCGTTATACATCACCTCATACCGTTTAACCCCAAAACCTTTAGCTACAAACTCCTCTTCCGCCTCCTTGGCGTGGACAAACACCAGATCCACATCCCCGTTTTCACCAAGCTTTAAGGCCTGCCCTGTACCAACGGCTATAACATCTACTTTGACATCATTCATCTTTTCAAAAGGGGGAAGGAGCATCTTGAGGAGGCCGGAATCCTCAACACTTGTTGTCGTGCTCATACGGAGGCGAGTCTCTGCATGAAGATGGGAAGGACTCAATAAAAGATATAATGCAAGAAATAGAATTGTAATCAGCGAAAGGCGTGCCTTCATGACAGTCCTCCTCCTAGCCTAAAAGCTTAGTTGATACTGAACCCTTAGGCGAGTATCATCATCGCCCTTCTTTCCTGTTTCGTCTTTAATCTTAAATAAATCAGCCTGGATCTTATTGCGATGACCCTTGAAAAAGTAGTTTATTCCACCCCCGTACTCATTTCGCTTGTCATTATCTTTTTCTTTGTTTGGATCAAATGTCTCGTACCTTGCTGCTACTTCAACGATCTTGGGGACAACAAAGTAGCCTGCCTGCAGATAGTATCCATCTCCGGTCTCATCAGAAATGCCATTCTTTACGGGGTTTATCGCCCTCTGATAATATTCGCCATGGAGAGAAGCACCTCTGTATTTAACACCGACAAAGGCGTTATAGCTGGTTACATCACTCACACCTAAGGCTGTCAGACGTCCACTCAGGTTAGTATTGGAGGAGTCTGTCTGATCTTTGCTTATAGCGAAGGCAGCGGAGAGCATCACAAGGGGTTGATCTGAGCGCTCATTGTCTGATTCATGATAGGGATATTTGCCCAGAGGTTCGAAGATCACGCGTCCAGAGTATAGGTTGCTATTGTCAGGGTTGGTCTTGTTGCGTCCTTCGCCATTATAAATGCCGAGATTATAGGTAAACTTGGAATTAATAACCTTGCCATAGAGATTTATGCCATTATCACGGTCAAGGCGGAAGTTGGAATCTACCTGGGTTCGCTCTACAAACTGGAGTTCTGAGGCAGAGATGGTGAAGGATGTTGAATATGGCACCTTAAACTGTCCGGCCCTGACCCCAAACTCATTTGCCGGACTATAATCAATAAACCAATCAAGAAGACTAACTTTATCGAATTCACCTGACTGTGAGGCGCTAAGTACCAACTGATACTTCAACTTGTCCGAATAGACAAATCCTTTAAGACCCAGGCGGACCCTCTGAACCTGAAAGTTACTTAGATCATCTTTTGCAGTGATATCGTTAGACTGATATGTATATCGAACCTGACCATAGCCATATATATCAAGACGGAACTGGTTATCCATCGTCTTCAAATAAAAATTATTCTTATACCCTGTCTCAATGCTTATAGCCTTGGACTCCTCTGTTTGGGGAAGGGTCCCCTCTTCTGCCCAGACACAAAAATTCCCTCCCTGGCTGATCAACAAAGTTAATACAAAAACCTTGATCAACTTCACCCTGTCTCCTTTCTTCGCCTCAAGATGTGTATATTATCCTTCCTGATTCCCTTGTATCATAGCCTCCAAGACTGGCAGCCTTGCCTCTGAACTGGCTGGACTTTAAGGAGTCCAGAAACTGCTGTACCTCCTCAAAAAAGAAATAATCTTTCGGAATCAAAAGGTCAAACCGCTCTTCCTGTAGCGGTATAAACCCCAGGCCGAGCATATCAGCTACTGTCCTTATCCCTACCCCTGCATCTGCGTCTCCCTTCAGGATGCTGATGCCTGCTTCGAGATGGGTAGAAACCTCTGTCTCATATCCATTGACCTGTGAGGAATCAATATCATGCCTTTTCAGGTGTTCGTCCACCAAAAGATGTGTCCCGGAGCCCTTCTGACGATTAATAAACCTAACCTCGCGACGTGTAAGATCCTCAATCCCCTTTATTTTTAATGGATTCTCACCTCTGATAATCAATCCCTGTTGACGATAGGCAAAGTTTACTGCCACAACAGAGAAATCAGGGATATGGGAGGCAAGAAATGGTATGTTATATTCTCCATTTGTAGTATCAAGGAGATGAGAACCGGAGATATGCACGCTCCTGGCCTTTAGCATAGATAGTCCGGCAAGGCTGCCAGTAGTACAAAGGAAGGGGAACAGGGGTTCTCCTGCCCTTTCCAACTCATTTAATGTAAGATTGAGCAGGGGATCATTGCTGCCTGCCACCAGGAGTAGTCCTTTTTGCCTTCTTAGAATGGGCTGGTGATTTTCAATGCTGTTTTCCAGCCAGATATCTACTAGCTCCTTCAAAAATCCCCACTTGCCCGTAATCTTTGTGGCCGGAAGCCTTTTTTCAGCTATCAATGAATAGACCTTCTTTTCATTGACACCTAAATACCTTGATAGCTCCCGGGTATTCATATATTTATTCATATAACACCTCCTAGGTTCCCTCTTTTACATTAGAGCCGGGGCTCCTGTCAAGAAAATTATTACTTAAAATAACCCATAATAACAACTATAGGTTCTCGGATATCTATTCTCCGACTAATAAGACCTAGAAGTGGCATACTCTTTGCTGTAATTTATGGAGGGGCAATCTAAATTATTTGATTGAAGGTGTTACCGCTATGATTCCACTTGAGATATTGTTTTTAGTATCAATCCTGCTTCTCTTCTTGTTATCTTCCATATTAACTTACTTCATTGAATCTATTCTTCTATCGATCGGACTGACACTCATTTTATCAGGCCTTTTATGCGGAATACCTGCGGGATCTTATTACCATATCCTGCTCTTTCAAAGAAGGAGGCTGATCAATCAAGATCTGAAAAAATGGTGGATATCCCCTCAAAGGTATCACAAATTCCTTCCTGGTGAAGAGAGGAGGGTACTAGACAGATGGTTTTGGATCGGTGCTATATTCTTTAATATCGCTATTCTGGGGTGCGGCCTAGTATTTCTGGGCCTATTAAAGACATGGCTGGTAAACTAAGGGCGAATTATCTGTCCCAGCTCCTCTTGTCGATCTTTATCACATCATAACCACAATATATACATGGTGCAGTTCCTTTTTTGCTGGCAGGAATATAGAATGTTTTATGACATTTAGGGCAATATACCCTTACGGATATCTCTTCCTCTTTTTTAATCTTGTCGTTCATATTATCCCCCCCATTGAAGAAGGCTAAGGTTAAGGCTAAGTGAAGATATACTTACTGAATCTTATACCTGTTGGTTACAGGCATCCTCCGGTCCCTCCCGAGTGCGCGGGGGGTGATCTTTATCCCTATTGGCGCCTGCCGCCTCTTATACTCGCTTCTATCCACCATGCTTATCACCCGTTCTACAAGCTCCCTGCTCCATCCCATAGAGGCTATCTCGTCAATACCCCTGTCCTCCTCTACATATGCCTGGAGAATCGGATCGAGTATATCGTAAGGGGGAAGGGTGTCCTGATCTGTCTGCCCAGGTTTTAATTCCGCTGTGGGAGGTCTCTTAAGTACCCGTTCCGGTATTATCTTTGGTCCCCGACTATTTCTGTATTCAGCAAGTCTATATACAAGTGTCTTCGGTACATCCTTTATCACGGCAAAACCTCCCGCCATATCACCATATAGCGTGGCATAGCCTACGCTCATCTCGCTCTTATTCCCCGTAGTAAGTACCAGCCACCCAAACTTATTCGAGAGGGCCATGAGTATATTCCCCCTGACCCTGGCCTGGAGATTCTCCTCTGTTACATCATGCTCAAGCCCTTTAAATTGGTCCGAGAGGGTCTTGATATAAGATTCAAATAGATCCCAGATAGGATTTGTAATTAGCCTGATCCCGAGGTTTTTTGCAACTGCAGACGCGTCCTCTCCGCTCTCAACCGATGTATATTGTGAAGGCATGAAGACACCTGTAACATTATCGCTCCCCAGGGAATCAACAGCTATTGTGGCAGTAAGCGCGGAATCGATGCCACCGCTCATCCCGATTACAACATTAGAAAATATATTCTTTCTCACATAATCCTTAACACCGAGTGTTAAGGCAGAATATATCTCGGCTAAGTCCTTCAGTGGTGATATAGTCCTTTCAGGTATTGCTGGCCTACTCTTCTCCTTATGTTCCGAAAGGAATATATGTCTTACCATACCGGTATCTATATTTCTATTTACCCCGGGCTTCCTCCTTCTCGGGTCATGCAGTCTGGCCCTGAAAACAGCATCAATATTGAGGTCGGCAAGGATCAGCTCTTCCTCAAACTGTCTTCCCCTTGCTATCAGGTTCCCATTCTGATCAAAAACCATGCTATGGCCATCAAATACCAATTCATCCTGCCCTCCAACCATATTTACATAGGCTACAATTACAAAATTATCAGCAGCCCTTGTTGAGAGCATCCTCTCCCTGAATCTCCACTTACCTGTATGGTATGGAGAGGCATTGATGTTTACAATAACCTCTGCCCCGGCCAGCGTCTGAAAAATTGTAGGTCCATCAGGATACCAGATATCCTCACAGATATTGATGCCTATACGGGTTCCATTCAGCGTAAAAACAGGATAATCCCTCCCCGCCCTGAAATACCTCTCTTCATCGAAGACACCATAATTTGGCAGAAAAGATTTGTGGTAGACACCTGCCAGCTTCCTGTCACAGATAAAGGCCGCTGCATTATAGATATCATCTGACTTGTCAACAAAACCGACGACAGCAGCGATCCCCTCTGACCTGGCCACGATCTCATTCAACATCTCAATATTATCTTTAATGAACTGTGGTTTGAGGAGCAGATCCTCCGGAGGGTAGCCTGTTAAGGCAAGCTCCGGAAAGGCTATAAGATCCGCATCATACGCCCGTGCCTCTTCTATCATCCGGGTAATTTTTTTCAAATTGCCGGAGAGATCCCCGACAGTTGAATTGATCTGGGCAAGGGCAATCCTAAGCCTGCGCATCCCTTCTCCCTTTTATATGAGCAGGACCTATCCCCTTGATCTCCGAGCCTAATATTATTACCTCTGCAACCTCCCTCATCGACCTCCTCATATCCATGCTCTGCTTCTGGATCATCCTGAAGGCCTCATCCTCTGAAATGCCCCTCTCCTTCATTAGTATCCCCTTTGCACGCTCAACAAACTTTCTTGCAACCAGTGCATCCTCCATCTCGATCGATCTCTCGAGGAGCCTTGTATTTTCTATGGTTACCGCTGCCTGATTTGCAACAGCCTGCAGGATCTTGATCTCATCCTCTGTAAAGATATGCCTATGCGAGGTATAGCTGTTTATTACACCTATCACCCTCTCCTTTATCATCATAGGGACAGAGAGGAGTGAGCAGAGCCCCTCCTTCTTCGCCAGTTCCGGATACATATAACCCTTCTCTCTTGTTACATCAAGGACAGCTATCGGCCTCATCTCCGACACGGCACTGCCGCTTATAGACTGCCCGATCTTAAGATTCGGCTTATTCCGGTACTCCTCACTTAGGCTCTGTGTGGCAACGATCTCGAGTTCACCTTTTTTTTCATCAAGGAGCATCAGGGAGCAGATCTTGGAGTTCATCATCTCTGCAGTTATTGTCACAAGGAGATGGAGGATCTCATTAACATATCTGTTTGAGCTTATTGTTCTGCTAACAGCCAGGAGGGTCTCAATCTGAACGGCCTTCACTTTCATTTCTTCATAGAGCCTGGCATTCTCCTGCCGTAGCAGTCCAAGCTCTTTCGTCTTTTCACGAAGGGTCTTTTTTAATTCCTTTATAGTGGGATCCGCACTCTGATTGCTGTAGACCTGAAAGGCCACGCCCTGTCCTCCTTGCCAATAATCCATGATATATCAAATATACCATAATTCGACAATACAAAAAAACAGCAGGGCAGAGGACGCAGACTTAAGATCTAACGCTTAACGTTTTATGTAGTTGTTTTAGCAACTATCAACTCGCCTGTGCTAAATTCAATTGAACCGCTTACGTAGATATCGTCCTCGAAGATATCTGTCTCTGTAAAGTTATAGCAGCCATAAATGAAGAAAAAAAACGGGGAAGAGTTCACGCCTCTTCGAAATTCAATTTTCTTTGCAACCGGATAAAACCAACAGGGATATAAGACCTAAAAGACACAATTGGATAGGCTTTTTCACTATCTCCACCTTAAATCTTACCTGTCCCTTTCAATAATGATACTAAATGCCTTCTGTCTATAGACCTTACAATTACATCACCAATTGACCTCATGAGAACAAAATTTATCTCTCCTCCAGAAACCTTTTTATCCAACTCCATTGTCCTTATTATCTCACCAGATCCTATCTTTGGCACCGCAATCGGAAGTCCCACAGATGAGATTAGGTTTCTTAATCTCCTAATATCATCCTTGCTGCATATCTCCAACATCCTTGAGAGCTTTGCTGCCTTAAGCATCCCTATGGCAACTGCCTCGCCATGCCTAAAACCCCTGTATCCTGTCAGTGTCTCAATGGCATGGCCTATCGTATGACCAAAATTCAGTATCCTCCTCCTGTCAGCTTCCCTCTCATCCTCAGCTACAACCTGAGCCTTGATCTCGCACGATCTCGAGATCATCTTATGGAGCATCTCCGGATCTAAATTAAGTATCTTATCCATATTCTTCTCAAGGAAGGAGAAGAAGGCCCTATCTGCTATCGCGCCATACTTTATCACCTCGGCCATGCCAGCAATAAACTCCCTCTTGTCGAGGCTCTCCAGGACTGCTGGATCTATATATACAAGCCTTGGCTGATAGAATGCCCCTATCAGATTCTTGCCTTTTTTGTGGTCCAGACCGGTCTTACCGCCAACGCTTGAGTCCACCTGGGCAACAAGTGTGGTAGGCACCTGAATATATGATATGCCCCGGAGGAATGTTGCCGCTGCAAAACCCGTAATGTCACCGATAACGCCACCGCCAAGGGCAATAAGGGTTGACGACCTCTCGAATCTCCAGTCTATAAGATTGTCATAGATATGATTTGCCCACCTGATGGTCTTGTATCTCTCGCCGTCAGGTATCTCAATAATCCTTACCTCGAATCCCTCTTTCTTTATTGAAGTTAAAACCCTCTTACCATAGAGTTTATTTACCTTCGGGTTAGTAACCACGGCAATCTTCTTGCCCAGGCCGAGATCAAGCAGTCTGGTTCCAAGGTCATCAAGACCAACCCCTATATCTATGTCATAGGCCCGGGAACCCAGGCCTACCCTGACCTTCTTTTTAGGTCCGATGTTTTCTACGGTATAGTCCTTTGTCATTCTAGCTATCTCGCTCACTATCTGAGGGATGTCCATTCTTGTAGTATCAATACTAATGTCTGCCTTTTTATAGTAGGGTTCCCTGATCTCAAGGAGTCTCTTTATCTCCCCCAACTTATCTTTATTCACTAGAAGAGGACGTTCTAAATTTCCCTCTGTCCTCTTCATGATTGCATCTGGCATAGCCTTAAGGCATATCATTATCCCATTTTTTTTGAGTGATTCCAGATTATCGGTATCTACTATTGCGCCGCCACCTGTTGCAATAACAGAGGACTGGATATCGGCTAATCCCCTTATTATCCCCTTTTCAATCCTCCTGAAATAAGGTTCGCCATCCCTCTCAAATACCTCCCTTATCGACATCCCAGTTTGCTTCTCTATCATCTCGTCTGTATCCACAAAGTCATATCCGATATACCGGGCAAGCTCACGTCCTACTGATGACTTGCCACTTCCCATAAAGCCTACAAGTATAATATTCTTACCCACCTCTAATCATCTTTATTAAAAATCTTTCACGTATTCCGTATGCGCCTCATAATTGCGCTTCATCTCCCTGACGCTATCTCCGCCGAATTTTTCTTGCATCGCCCCTGCCAACTCAAGGGCAACAACGGCCTCGCCTATTACTGCGGCCGCAGGAACAGCGCAGATATCTGACCTTTCTATAGATGCCTCAAATCGACGTTTTGTAGTTATATCCACAGACCTAAGGGGCTTATAAAGCGTGGCTATCGGTTTCATGGCGCCCCTTATAACTATATCCTCACCATTTGTAATCCCACCCTCGATCCCCCCGGCATTATTAGTCTTCCTGAAAAACCTGCCCTTTGATTTCCCATAATAGATCTCATCATGCACCTTTGATCCCGGAAGTCTTGCCGCCTCAAAACCAGTCCCTATCTCTACACCTTTAATGGCCTGGATCGACGCCACCGCCATAGCCAATCTCGCGCCAAGACGCCTGTCCCACTGGGCGTAACTACCCAGTCCTATGGGTGGGTTTGTAACTATTATCTCAAATATCCCACCAACAGTATCTCCTTTTTCTCTTGCAGAATCTATCTTCTTGATCATCTCCCTTTCAGCTGCCTGATCTGCGCACCTCAGTTCAGACCTCTCTGCCTTCTTGAAGAGTCTTGTCCGCGGGATATCCTCATGCCTTGCCCTGACACCTCCTATCTCCACAACATGACTGATTACAACTATCCCGAATTCACCTAAAAAGATCTTGGCTATGGCCCCGACAGCAACCCGCATAGCCGTGTCCCTGGCACTTGCCCGTTCAAGGACATTTCTCAGATCACTGTGTGAATATTTTATTGCGCCTGGAAGATCTGCATGGCCTGGCCTGGGTCTTGTTACAAGCGGCCCCTCTCCTTCTCCTTTTACAGCCATTACCTCCTGCCAAGACGCCCAATCTCTGTTCCTTATTATCATACCTATAGGACTGCCCAAACTTATCCCCTTCCTCACCCCTGAGACAATCTCGACCTGATCCTTCTCAATCTTCATCCTCCCGCCGCGGCCATATCCGCTTTGTCTCCTTGAAAGATCCTTGTTTATTATCTCTTCGCTAATGTGCAGGCCTGCAGGCACACCCTCTAATATACCAAGGAGGAGTTGTCCATGCGATTCGCCGCCTGTCAGGTACCGCATCATATTCTATTTGATAATCTTTGGTGTGACAAAGACGAGAAGCTCAGTTGTAAGCTCAGATACATCCTCTTCTTTAAAAAACCACCCTAATATAGGTATATTAGATAAGAAAGGAATCCGATTAGTGTTTTCAGTCTTGGTTGTCTCATAGATACCACCAATGACTATTGTTTCGCCATCCTTTACCAGGACATTAGTTATTGCTTCTTTCTTTGTTATGCTAGGTCCGGCAGCCCCCTGTCTTGTAGTCCCCGGTGCATTTTTTGTCGCCTTAACCTTCATTAAAATACTGCCATCAGGTGTTACATGTGGTGTTACAGCAAGGGTAAGATTAGCATCCACAAACGTGGTTTGGGTCCCCTGTTGGGATACGGTAGCGAATGGAATCGTTTCACCCTGCTCAATCTTCGCCTCCTGATTGTCAATGGTAGCAATCTTAGGAGAGGATATGATCTTTGTTAAGCCCTTGAACTCTGATGCGGAAAGACGGAGATCAAGGTTAATCGGTCTCTGGGTGAGCCTCCCGAATGTAAATCCCAATGTGCCCGTTGGCGATGCAGATGGAAGATTCACACCAAATGTTGTACTGGGTGTCCCAAAAGTACCTGTCGGGCCGGCCCTAAGTCCGACACTTCCTGTACTTCCCAAAGAGTCCTGAAAATCGGCACCCCATTGTATACCTATAGCCCTTGCAAACTGAGGTTGGGCTTGGACTATCTTCGCCTCAATCATAACCTGGGGGGTCGGTGTGTCAAGCACCTTAATCAGCTCAGTTATATTGACGATAATCTTCTCCACATCCTTAATGATCATTGAATTTGTCCTGCCATCAATTGTGATATCACCCCTTGCACTTAGATTCTTCTTCACGGAGTCTGATAGCTCTTGCGCCTTCGCATAATTAATATTTATCACCTTTGTAATAAGATCCTCGGCCTTTATCATCGACTCCTTGGCCTTTGCCTCCTCCTCCTGCTGTCTTGCCAGACTACCCAATGTCCCTATCCTTATAACGCTCTCCTCCTCTACCTTTCCGAGATTATTCATCTTAAGGACAATATCAAGGGCCTGATCCCAAGGTACATTCAATAATTTCAGCGTCATCTTTCCCTTTACGTCCTCGGCAATGACCATATTCTTAGCACTAATATCCGCAAGCAGCCTTAAGATGCTGGTTATCTCTGCATCCTGGAAGTCGAGGGAAATCCTCCTCCCTTTATATCTCTTTGCAAAGGCAACCTCATCCCTTTTACCTGTCTGAAGGGATTTCACAACCTCTTTCTTCTCCATATCTTCTGTGAGCTTCTCTTCAACCTTCTCTTCCTTTGCAGAAGCTTGAGGGGTTACCTCACTTTGCACGATCTCTTCTCTGGTTCCGGATGCATCAGAAGAACCCTCCTTCACCTCTTCATGTCCCTCCTTTTTAGCAGCCCCTGCACCCTTATCTGCTGACACCTCCTTATTAGGAGGAGATATAACCTTTGGGATCTCAGCGAAGACCTCTTTCTTTGTCTCAAGGGGAGCAGGAACCTCCTCCTTGGTAACCGGTATCATCTCAGCAGGTTTTGTCTCAGGGAGCGGTGCCTCTGCGACCTTTGGAGCCTCCTTTCTTGCCTCTTCCTGCCTCTCTTCTGTAGTAACCTTTGTAGGTATAGACTCTCCAAGAAATACTATAAACTGGTCACCTTTTTTATCGACAATATATGGGGTAAGCTTATTCAGGTCGAATACTATCCTCACCTTCTCCGGGTCCTTGTGCTGACCAATCCTTATCCGTTTCAATATCGGATGATCAACCTGGATGCTGGTCGGTTTCACCTGACTCATAGTATCAGGTATGTCAAATACAAGTCGTCTTTCGCCCACTATGAATGTGTTCGGCTTCATCTCTCCGTCGCCGGTTACCGTTACCTTTATCCCCTTTTCAGTCTTGTCTATGTCGATCTTTGAGATGTTCCTTGCAGGAGGAAGGACCTTTTCTTCAATCATTTGAGGCTCAAGTCCTTTTATCTCCGCCTTTGCCTCTTCCGGAATACCCCTTCCTTCCCTGGCCTCCTCTGCTCTAGCAGGGGTCTTTAATATCTCTACGATCAGGTTATCTCTATCTCTCCTGACATTAGACTCTGCAAGTCCAGTCAATACTATCTCTACCCTTGAAACCATATTCGGTTTCTGCCCCTCTTTCGGGATAATACTCACCACCTCACCGCCCTTTGCCTCTATCTTTTCCTTAAAATTGCCGAGGCTTGTACCTGCAAGGTCTAATATAAGCCTTGGCGGATCTGTAAGCCTGAAGGTAGTATAGGGAATATGTCCCGAACCGGACACGATAACCTCTGTCTTATCAGGATTATCAGAGAGCCTGACATCATTAACCTCCAGTGTCGCTGTCTCCTCCATTTTCACCTGTGAAACCCTTGGAGAACATGAGAAATAGATAATGCTTACCATACTAGCAAGGACTATAGAGATAAAAAAACTACCCAACCTAAACCTATTCATCATTGAACCTCCTCCCGGAGTGGCAGTTCTAATACAACCTTATTAATCTTCTTCTCACCATAGATATCAGTATACCTCTCTTCTATTGTGAGACTTCGTTCGCCGATAGCCTTAACCGATCCATTTCTTGGGCCTACCTGGGTACCGACCCTTATGGGATAAGCCTTACCGTCAGGTGTCTGAATCATTGCACCGTATCCGAACCATCCCCAGGCAATCCCAAGGAGCTTGAGGTCTTTTGGTTCAACCCTTTGTAGTGGCGGAACTTTTAATAGTTCCTTCTTTACCTCAGTGGATATCGCCGGCTTAAAGGGATCCCGCTTTCCTTCCGGGTTATAGGTATAGACTGCTTCCGGAGCCTTATCTTCAGGAAGGCCTTGCGCCTGCTCAACCTTCTTATTCTCTACCTTTTTTGGTAGTGTTGGGGTCTGTGGTGAGGTATTGACCTCGCCCCTATTACATGAAAACAAAAGGATCAATATTAGGAGAGCTGCCGTCCTGCTTCTCAATCACACCTCCGTTATTATTTTTTTCCTTCTGTCGAGGCAAAGGCTGTAGCAGTAAAGCTGGCCTGAAGGATTATCTTGTCTTTTTCTGCCTTTGCGCCTGCAATCTTCAAGCTTGAAATATTGACAATCCTTGGAAACTTGCCGATCCGGTCGAAGAAGATGGCCATTGAGTGGTATCCGCCCGTTAACTCGATGCTGACAGGAAGTTCAATGTATAATCCATCCGGGCTTTGTCTTCTCTCACCGGGCTTCCACAATTTGATATCGAGATTGGCCCCCGCCCCAACTTCACTGATCTGCTTCAGCAAGGTTTCTGCTTCTGATTCAGAAGGAAGCTGTTCTTTTTTCTCTGACAACTGCCTTTGAAGTTCGGCATTCTGCTTTTTCAGATCTTCAAGCGTTCTCGCCTTAGTCATGTTAATATTGATCTCATTGACTAATCTTGATAATTCTCCATCAATCGCTTTTTTTCTCTCAGCCTTTGCCATGTATACAAAATAGAGGAACCCCCCCATGATTATAATGAACAGCAGTCCGATTATCACCCATCTCTGGATGGGAGAGATATTTTCAATCGAATCTAATTTTGCCATGCCCTTTCTCCCTAGAGTATCAGCCGGCTTTTGAGTTTAAATTGATATACTGCCAAACCGCCTTCAGTTCCTTGCCTCGATTCTATCAGATGCAGATCAGTAAAATATTTCGAGGATCTCAGATTGTTTATATATTCAACTATATCGATATTTGTTAAGGCCTTACCATCTATATCAAGCGCCCCTCCCTGCTCGTTCAAAGAAACAATCCAGACCCGCGGGGGAGTATTCTTTGCCATCTCATCAAGGAGGAGAACAGGTCCTTGCTTATTCTTCTGAAGTTGCCCTATAACCCTGTTCTTATCTTCGAGTACCTTCTTGTCCTTCTCGTAATTTTCAACCTCTTTAACCTTCTTCTTGAGATCACTCAACTGCGTCTCTCTATCGACTTTTTCTTTCTCAAGGGTGCTGATCTTATTATTAATTGAAAACCAGAGATAACCGCAGACCAGGACCGATGCAAATAAGACGGCCACTCCTCCAAACAACTGGTACTGGATCTCCGCCTCTTTTTTGACCCTCTTTGCCTTCTTCGTTGGGAGGAGGTTTATCTTAATCATCTATCATCTATCCCCTATCCTCCTGATAGCCAGCCCCAGACCGACCGAAGCCAAAGGAGCAATCTCCTTTAAATATTCTGAATCAAAGACCTTCTTATCTATCTCAATCTTCCTGAATGGATCTGCTAACTCCACCACAATCCCTATGTTCTCATGGAGATGACCCGCTAGGCTTGTTATTTTGGCCGAACCTCCTGAAAGTATAATCTTTTCTATCTCCTCGTGGGCAGATGTAGTCCTGAAGAAATCAAAGGATCTTGATATCTCCGAGGTGATCTCGGAATTTACCCTGCTTATCACATTGGAAACCATCTCACGATCAACACCTTCTATGTCCTCACCCTTTTTTGACCTGTCCGCATCATCGTAACTCATATTGAGATCCTTCTGGATGGTCTCAGTATATCTGTTCCCCCCAATAGATATATCCCTTGTAAACGAAGAGGTTCCGTTCTTCAGGATATTGATGTTCATCACGCTTGCACCTATATTCACAAGCGCAATTACCTCACCCTCCCGAATCTCATAATTAACCCCGTACATATTCTCAAGCGCAAACAGGTCTGCATCCACCACAACAGGATTAAGTCCGACCTCGGCAACAACAGATGTATACTCAGTCAATTTATCCTTCTTGGCAGCTACCAGAAGAACCTCCATCAATGATTGTCCGTCAGGAGACTCAACCGTACCGAGTATGTGAAAGTCGATATTCACATCATTAATATCAAATGGGATGTATTGCTCTGCCTCCCATTTGACCGACTCCTCGAGTTCATCCTCTGTCATAACGGGTAGTTTTATCTTTTTTATTATAATTGAATGTCCGGAGAGGGAAATGGCCACATCTTTTACCTTTATCTTTTCATCTGCAATCAATCCCCTTATGGCCTCAACCACACTTCCTGCATCCATGATTGTGCCATCAACTATCATTTCGCTTGCAAGGTGCCTTATGCCGCATTTCTCCAGCCGGTAACCATCTTTTGTCTCAGTTACCTGGACCGCCTTGATTGAACTCGAACCTATATCAAGTCCGACCATGGATTTACTTTTAGATGGAAGAAACATAAACTAACCCCTCTTATCATCCCTGCTTTTGATTATATTCTTGATCTCTGTGATATTTTTTTCAGAGAAGGTCCGCCAGTTCCGCCAGTCCCTGCTGACACTGGTAATTAGTCCCTCCTTTTCCCACTTATATAGGGTTGCCTTTGATATATCAAATCTACTGCAGATCTCCTGTGTTTTATATCTCTTTTCGATCCTCACTGCCACCCAGCCAACCCTAATAATTAAATTATATAATTAAGTTATAAAAATTACTTCTTACATTTTTTGTAATTTTGTTACTTAGTATACTAAATATATTATATTTGTCAAGCATTAAATTTATCTTGCAAAAAAATCAGGTTTTTTTGCTTTTCATCTGTATTATTCTATTGGCCGAATCCCTGACAACCCTGGGTATCCCCTTATTTTTACACAACATGGCAAGGTCCTTCTCTTTTAGCTTCTGCAAATAGCCCAGTGCCAGGGCAATGGGGGTCTTTGGGTTATTTACCAATGAAAATATTATTGCATAGCTTTTTGTCCATTCTCTGTTCTTGCATATCTCCCTCAGGATCTCCTCCTGAACATTCCTTGACTGCGCTATCAAGAGAACCTCGTCTTCTGTTATCTTGGGGTTCGCAAGAACGGCCAGTGCAACCTGTTTATTAGAATCCTTTATCAATATGCTTCTGCCATCCCTGTCTGCCTTTAATGCAAAGTGGAGTTTTTCGGCAACAGGCATCATCTGTAACCTCTGAAAGACGCTCATCTTTTTTACATGATGCTCATCCTCTTTTGCTGGGGTTGACATACCGCCGGTCTCTGAGGCGGTCGGAACCAATTCACCCAAGGCAAGGACAACGTCTTCCCTGTGCCTTAGTATCATATCCTTCAAATCCCTGGAAGGGATACTGTAAAGATATAAAAGTGTCTCACCGCTTGTCCCCGGATTTTTTACGAGAATCTCCATTATTTTTATGTTCTTAAAATGGATCCTCGCTATCCTGTCAAGGATATCGCTGTTCAGGTATCTTTCGCCTGCCAATATCCTTAATGTCTCATCTGAGGTGTGATCCAAGCAGAGCGGAAGGAGGAAGTGGGTCTTAGGCTTCATTACGATAATCCTGTTACGGATCTTTACCCCATCTTTCAAATAGATTATTCTGGATGCCGAGGGAATCGAGTACCCTCCCGACAATAAAATCTACCATATGTTCTATGGACTTAGGGTTATTATAGAAGGCTGGCATTGCAGGGATTATGTGAGCACCGGTCTCCGCAAGGGTAAGCATGTTTCTCAGGTGTACAGCACTGAGGGGCGTCTCCCTGGGAACTATGACGAGTCTCCTCCTCTCCTTTATCGTCACATCTGCCGCCCGTTCTATCAGGTTTGATGAAAAACCATGGGCAATGGCTGACATGGCCTTCATAGAGCAGGGTATAACTATCATCCCGTCCAGATAGACTGATCCACTTGCGATTGGGGCATTCAGGTTAGTCTCTTCAAAATATCTTATATCTCCGCCGAACCTCTCCTTTATAGCCTTATTCACCTCCGGTTCGCCTCCCAACCAGTCTATTCCTACCTCATTCCTGATTATCGAGAGGCCGTCAGATGAAACAGTCAGATATACCTTATATCCCTCCTTTGAGAGATACTCAAGGAGTCTTATACCGTAAATAGCACCGCTTGCGCCCGATATCGCTACAGCATAGCTCTTCATACCCTTCCGATATCCCTATGTCTTACAGTTAGTTCAAGTCCCTTTTTATTAAAAAACCTACCAATAATATTAGCTACCACAACAGACCTATGCCTTCCACCTGTACAGCCTATCCCCAATGTAAGATAGGACCTCCCTTCCTTTTCATATAATGGGAAAAGGAACTCAAGAAACCTGATAAACCTGTTTATAAAAGAACGGCTGGTCTGATCTTTCATTATATACTCCTCAATCTTCGGGTCATCTCCTGAAAGCAGTCTTAAATCAGAGACAAAATTCGGATTGACAAGGAACCTTACATCAAAGAGCAGGTCGGCCTCATAGGGGCTGCCATATTTATATCCAAAAGAGATCAAAAAGATATTTAACCTCTTAACATCACTCCTTGTTATGTAATATTTTGTTATAACCTCTTTTAGCTTGTGAACATTGTACTCTGATGTATCTATTACTTTGTCTGCACCCTTTCTTAATTCTGATAACCTTTCCTTTTCAAGCTTAATCGCCTCCAGTATTGGCCTGTTTCTGGCAAGAGGATGGGGTCTTCTGGTCTCAGAAAACCTGCTCACAAGAACCTCATCCCGGGCCTCAAGGAATAACAATTCTATATGGAAACCATCAGCCTTCAGCCGGTCAAAGGTAGAGATGAAATCAACCAGGAAACTCCTCTCGCGGATATCTATCCCGAGGGCAATCTTTTTTATTTCGCTCCCTGATTGGCTGCAGATGTCAACAAATTTCGGAATAAGTGGAGGGGGAAGATTGTCAACACAGAAAAAACCAAGATCCTCAAAACATTTAATAGCATAACTCTTGCCGGAACCTGACTGACCACTGATAATGACAACCTTTAGATCCTTCACGCCTCTCCCCTTCTATAGATATCAACAGGCGCCTGCGCGGGTATCTA
>CAYZUL010000042.1:0-23836 GCA_964481895.1 uncultured Nitrospirota bacterium
ATCCTGATCACCTCCGGCAGCGGATTAAAACGCCTTGAAGGGATGCTGATTCGGATGAATCCGGAGGGACTGGCAGTAGTGGAGGCTGATCTGACTATCCCGCAGGTACCAGGAAGGGTCTTAAGACCTCCCTTCAGAGGGCTTATACCTGATCCACAGGGTGTCAACCTGGCTGCTATTGCCGCCTACCTTAAGCATCATCCCTTCCTGCCCATAGATGCCCTGAAGGAGGCGATCAGGCGGAGAGGAAAGGGGGTTGAAGCAGCCCTTGAGGCTATTGAGAGGGGGTATCAGGCAAGCTGAGATAAATAAGGCAAGGCAGGGGTATCAGGCAATTTAATGGGACGTAAAGAGTATATTCGTAGGCTGACTGGTGAAGATAGAATAAGATGTGAAATTATAACTGAGAAAGGAAAGGTGCTTGAATTCCTTGTTCAATACGAGGCCTTTATATATAATAAATGGCAGGCTATTGCGCGGTATGATACAAAACATGATCATGTTCATCTTGATCTCATTAGCAAGGATGGATCTACTAAAAAGAAATGGCTTTATCATATGGATTTTAATGAAGGACTAAGTTATTCCTATGAGGATATTGAAGATAATTGGCAAAGATATAAAGAAAGGTATCTTTCAGGGAGGTAAGGGATGAGGAATGAGGATTTGTTTAAGAAGAACCATATACTAGGGATTGAGTTTGACCGGTATGTTCTGGAAAACCCGGATTTTTTGGAGAGGATACCTGATGGGGCTGAGATTGTCTTTCTTCCAGAGGATGATCCTGACCTCTGTGAAGAAAATATTAGATTGGCACAGGTCCATAGAGAGGAAGGGAGACCCATTGTGATTATTAAAATTGAAAGATTGGAACCACCCCGTTCAAGACTTGTAAATGTCAGGATAGAGAGTGAAGTAGCTTAAAGAGAATCTCTTGCGATTCTTAGAGATTATAATTTTCAGGGGATTAGCTTACCGGAAGTACTTACTTACATCAATCTTGTATTTAAGAGCATCAATAGTCTTAATGATACTGCGCGTAACTCTCCCTGACGATGGGTCGGTCTCTGTCAGATCTATTATCTCTCCATTAATCTCATTGCCGGATCTGTCGGTAATAAGCCTGACCTTTGGACGATCAATATATTCCGGGTTAGGATTTGCCTGAACTATGACGCCCAGTTCGTTTGTACTAAGGAGCACAAGTGTCCCGACAGGAAAGATGCCTATGGCATTTATGAAGATCTTGAGCAGGATCGGATCAAAGGCCTTCCCACTTTTGTTCAGCATAAACCTTAAGGCCTTTTCCGGAGGGAAAGGTGCCCTGTTATAAACCCTTGAAGATGTCAGGGCATCATAACAATCAACGATACCTATGATCCTCCCTATTATAGTAACGTCCCGCTTCCTTTGAAGCTTGGGATAACCCGAGAGATCATAGTTTAGGTGGTGCTCAAATGAACCCATGGCAACCCTTATAGCAGACTCGTTCAGTCCCTTCAGCTTAATAATGGACCTTACACCATGGATAGGATGTCTCCTCATTATCTTCCACTCCTCCTCGCTAAAATCGCTAGGCTTGTTCAATATATCTAACGGGATATCCGATTTTCCGATATCGTGCAACAGGGAGGCGATACCTATCTCACCGAGATTCCTTTTATGGTACCCGAGTCTCTGGCCAAGGGTGAGCGACATGATGCAGACATTCACAGAGTGGTTGTGGGTGTATTCGTCATGACACCTGAGTGTAGTAAGACCAAGGAGTGTCGACTCCTCATGCAGCAGTAAATCCACCATCGATTGGACAACCCTCTTCGCCCTCTTTATACTGACAGACTGTCCGAGCTTAAGATTCTCCATCACCTCTGAAACAGCGGTTATGGTCTTAAAGTATGTCGATTTCGCAATCTCCTTGGTATCCTCCAGTATCTCCTCAAAGTTCTCTTTCTGCTCCTCAAATTTCTCAATCTCCACACCCAATAGACCCAGTTTTGTGATCTGTTTCGTCAGCAACTCATATGGTGATTCAGATTTTGTATCGATGCCGGAGAATATACTTATAAACCTCTTGATGTCTCCAATCCTTGAGGATCCCTTGAAGGTAATTCCGCCCACCCCCCGCTTCTTCATCTCTTCTGTAATGGATGTGAAACTTATGAAGCTATCAATATCCATCTTAAGCTTGGTCTCACCCATATAGAGATAGTCACCTCTTAGATTCAGTGATATATCTATGCCCGACCGGACCATCTCTTCAAATGTCTTCATGAAGTTTTCTGCTGGCTGGTCAAAGGCAACATTACTTATGTCGTGGATCTGGGCTGTCTTCATCAGGACACAAAACTGGTTCGCAAGGTTCTTCCCCAGCTTTGCGGCGTCCTCATTAAAGACAAGTAATGACTTCGGTCTCTGACGGTCTGGATTTCCTTCGCTCATTTCCTGACTCCCCTATCTAGCTCGGCAAGGGCCTTTACACAGGCCTCCCTTACTACCCGGTTCCTCAGAAGGCTCCCCTCTTTTAATATCTCAACAGCCTTTCCATCCCCTATCTTCTTTAGCGCCAGGACAGCACAGACCGAGACCTCATCCCTCTTTTCACTCTTAAACAGGAAGAAGGTCCGCCTCTTTATCAACCTCCTTAATTCCTGGAGTACCTCATCAGAAGCTATCCTGCTAAGGGATTCAAGCATTTCCTTCTTCTCATAAAAATCCCTCCCCTCGAACTCCTTTCTCGATGCCATATTAAGGAAGATCTGCGCTGCACCTTTATAGTTTGTAGTCACCAGGGCCCTGGCTGCAATGATCCTCATCGAACTGTCTCTGTCGTCCAGAAATGAAACGAGCAGATCCTTAGCCCTTTCATCCTTCATCCCCTCCAGGGCATGGAGCGTCTCCTTCCTTACCTTTATCTCAGGATGAGTTATCAGCCCCTTAAAATCTTCTAAAACCCTTGGATCGCCGATCTTTCCAAGGATATAAACCATGTTCCTCACAACATACCATCTCTCATCCCCAAGTTTTTTGGAAAGAAGATCGACATTATCTTTTCCAAGCGTTACAAGGGTTTCGCACAGAATCCTGCGGATCTTTATATTCTCTATCCTGCCGAGGAGGTCCGACAGCGGGATCAAAGCATTCTTATCAAGGAGCGCAAAGAAGGTAAAGAGGTGACCAGAGTCCTCCTGCCCGAATTTATTTATTGAAAGTTCAAGCTCTCTGATCATATTGCTATTTCCTGCCATCTCAATGGAAGCTTTCAGGCGGGCCTTAAAGTCCTCCGGTAAGCTGTTGCTGCCATGGAGGTCGCGAAGGAATTTCAATATCTTGACTGCATGCTCAAAGGCGCCTCTGATGACCAGGGCTTCAAGCGTGTTATCAAGGGTTTTCACTATCTCACTGAACGACTCAAAATCCTTTTCTATTAACAGGATGTCGGAGAGGATCTCTATTAATTCATTAACCGGGTTCAGATCCTCTTCGGCCTTTATCTCCCTCCTGATCTTTTCTATCTCGTTCTCGGTCAGCTTGAATACAACCGAAAAGGGTTTGTCCAGAAATTTCGGGCCCAAAAGCTCTCTAAGGGGTGATATATTCTTGGTTTTGAGGTCCTCAATATCAGAAGACTCCTGTTCTATCATCATGTCGAACTCAGGATTCATGGCAATGGAGGGCGCCAATTCTCCGGATTGCTGAATATCTTCTGCAACGGTATATTTTATATGTGCAAAATTCTTCTCCCAGAGCAGTGTAACCATATCATCATCTGGATTGGATGGGTCATATTCACCGCCGATGAGGCCCAGGAACTTAACTACCTCATCCTTTTCAATGCCCTCAAGGAATCTTATATCCCTTACACCATCGGCAAAAAGCTTGAACGCTATAGACTCCATCCTGTCGGTGTTTTCATATACGGATTGGCCTTTAAACAGGAGCTCAAATTGTTTGATCCTGATCCTGAGTTCGCCGAAACCATGCAGGTGATTATCAAACTTCTGAAATGCGTCCTGAAGGAACTTCTGATAGATTGGATTGTTTGGAAGATATATCTTTAGGGTCTTTGAGGCCTTAGCTATGGAGAGGATGACCTCTTTGGCAGAACCAAGTTCCTCTTTGTCTACCTCTTCCGGCTCAACTCCCTCTTCAGGCCGATCAGCCATGCCGGATAATATATCCTCTTCCACCTTTTCCCCCAGGATTTTTGTTAGATTATAAATCCGGAATCATTAAAAGTAAAGAAAACAAGTCGCAAGCCCTTATTCATCAGGTCAAGGTTTCTCACGACATTCAAAATGGGGCAGAAGCTTCTGGTAAGTATCCATTAGGTGCTCGGGTAACACCCTGGTCTCGGAGATAACGGGCATAAAGTTCATATCGCCATTCCACCTGGGCACGATATGTATGTGCAGGTGATCGTCAATCCCTGCCCCTGCGGTCTTGCCAAGGTTCATGCCTATATTAAAACCTTCAGGGGAAAAGGCATCTTTGAGCACAGATGTTGAAAGGCTGGTAACCTTAAACATGTCCAGGAGGATATCATCTGACAGCGTCTCCAGGCTGTTTGAATGGGCATAGGGCGATACCATCAGATGACCATTGTTATAAGGATAGGCGTTCAGCATCACAAAGGAATGGACACCCCTGTAGAGTATATAGTTTTCTTTGTCCCTGTCCTCTTTGGGTTTTTCGCACAATATACACCCGCCCTCCTTTGCCTTTTTTATATACTGCATCCTCCAGGGGGCCCATAGCCTCTTCATTTCTGCCCCATCTTTTTCATCTCTTCCATCACCATCTTCATGTCTTCCCAAACTGCCCTCTTCTCATCCGGGTTTCTCAAGAGATAAGATGGATGGAACGTAGGCATAACCTTTATACCATTATATGAATGAAACCTCCCCCTCATCTGCGATATCCTCTCCCTGGATCCGAGCAGCGTCTGGGCCGCAAATGTCCCCAGGGCAACTATTAACAGGGGACTAATAGCCTCAAGCTGTCTCTTAAGGAAGGGGAAACAGCATTCGATCTCATCAGGTTCAGGGTTCCTGTTATTGGGCGGCCTGCATTTTACGATATTTGCGATATATACATCAGACCTCTTCATGCCCATCGCCTCTATGATCTTAGTCAGAAGCTGCCCTGCCCGCCCTACAAATGGAAGACCCTCTATGTCTTCATCTTCACCAGGGCCTTCTCCAACAAAGACGAGCCCGGCTTTTTCATTGCCTGTACCGAAGACTATATTCTTCCTCTTAAGATGAAGCTTGCACCGCTTACAATCGCCGATCTCCTCCCTGACAGAAGCAAGGGTAGAGGGGACAGGGGACAGGGGACAGGGACTAAGGGGCAGCATGGGCGGCCCTGATTCTGTCTCGGTCATCCCCATAGCAGACTGGTAGGAAAACTCCTCCTTTATGTCCCTTACCAGATCCAGGAACATAACCGCAAGATTATCAGGTCTATTCATTTGCCCTACATCCAGATAAAAATATTGCAATGCCATCTCTCAGGATCTTCTCATGCACACCGGCTGAACCTTTTAGGGCAATCTTTCTGTTGTCATTGCCCAGGTATATCAGCTCTATATCTATCCTGTTATCAGGGAGGAGACCACCTGCCCTGTCGGCCCACTCCACAGCCGTGATCCCTTTTCCGCCGATAAAATCAAACAGACCGAGGTCCTCTATATCTGATGCCCTGTTAATTCTGTACAGGTCGGCATGATAGAGCGTGAGTCGACCATTATATTCACGGACAAAGACGAAGGTGGGGCTTGAGACATCCTTGTCTTCTATCCCAAGGCCGCATGCAAGGCCCTTTACAAAAACTGTCTTACCTGACCCAAGCTCCCCATCTATTGCCACCAGCTCCCCTCCTGTCATGAGGCCTCCGATAATCTCCCCAAGCCTCCTGGTCTCTTCAGGAGAGACTGTCACAACTGTACAAACGTACCCTGATCTGGTATCTACCTCCTGCATAAGGCCTCGGTCCTTTTTGCCATCCTTTCTATGATTGACAACTCGCAAATCACCTTATCAATAGAAAGATCCTTCCTCCCCTCATACTGCTTCCCTATGACAATATGATCAGGCCCAAATAGAAGGGAAGGGAAATCGGCAAGTAAGTCCATGTCCTCTTTCAGGCCGCTGTCATCAAGGATCAGGCCTGCGGCCTGACCATCATCTGACCATACCTTAAACCCGTCTTTTAGTCCCTCCAAAGGAGGGCCAACCTCGCTTGCAACATTAAACCCCTCAAGGTATTTAAATTCATCCTTCCTCAAAAGGAAGAGTTTGAACGGAAGGTCAACGGCAACTGTACAAAGAAGATAAGCAGGATGCGCCTTTTTTGTCTTTGCAATATGAAAAAAAACGGCGACCCTCCTGGCCCCATGCTCGCCATCAAACCTGGGGAATGATCTAAAGCCTTTTTGAGAGACCCTTCCATTAACTTTACTGCACAACCTCTTTAAACTAACCGTTATAAGTGCCTTCCTGAACGACGAGACAATCATCATCGCCATTATCATAATCAAGACAAGATAGATAAAACCAATAGTTAAATCCCACATTGACATTATCAGGCTCCTTTTATATTCCTTATTGCCTCTGTTATCGTCTCCATCAGGTCACCCGCAATCATCCCCGGCTCCCCTTTCTCCCTGGCCGCAAGATCTCCAGCTTTGCCATGGAGAAAGACACCAAGTCTGACAGCGCTGCTGATATCAATATGCTGGGCAACAAGCCCTGCTATAATACCGGTTAATATATCACCTGTGCCTGCCGTTGCCATGCCCGGGTTTCCTGTCGGGTTGATATATACTGCCCCTGAAGGCTCGGCCACAATAGTCCTTGCCCCTTTCAGTACAAGGTAGAGATGATGCTCTGTTGAAAACCTCCGTGCGATCCCGATTCTATCTTCCTGCACATCTGAAGCGGATAGGCCCAATAATCCGGCCATCTCACCCGGGTGGGGGGTAAGGATTAAGGGCGCCCTCGCATGCTTCAACAGATCTGTATATCCTGCAAATGCATTTATACCATCGGCATCAATAACCATGGGAAGGGTAACCCTTCTAACCAGCCCCCTGATAAGTTCCTGCGTCTCCTTATCTGTTGATATCCCTGGGCCTATGGCACAAACATCCTTGTCAGAGATGAACTCGATTATTCTATCCTCGGCAAGGCTGCCCAGATGACCCTCTTTCCCTTCAGGCAGAGGAAACGTCATCACCTCTGTCAGCTTTTGGGCCAGGATCTGGTTAAGGCTTGACGGGATACCGAGGCTGACAAGGCCGGCCCCTGCCTTAAGAGAAGCGAGGCTCGTCATGGCAGCGGCGCCTGTCTTGCCGACAGAGCCCGCAATAACCGCCACATGACCGAAGGATCCCTTGTGGGAATCTGCCGGCCTCTCAGGGACCATCCCTCTTACCTCTTCTATAGTCAGCAGATTTGTTTGTATTGATTCCACTTCTTTCATACCTTTTGGTATGGAGATGTCAACGATCTTAAGCTCACCGGCATATCCTGCCCCCGGATAGACCAGGAGGCCGATCTTGGGAAGGCCAAATGTTACGGTTAAATCTGCCCTTACGGCAGTACCCAGCACCTTGCCGGTATCTGCCGATATACCTGAGGGGATATCAACTGAAACAACCGGTTTCCCGGCAGAATTGACCAATGATATGACGTCGGCAAATAGTCCCTTTACATCCTCGGAGAGACCTGTGCCGAAGATCGCATCAACAACCAGATTGGAGTGGGATATAGTGGTCTTCAGCGCTTTCAGGTCAAAGGAGTTTATATCCTTTATCTCACCGCCCATCTTCTTCAGTATCCCAAGGTTGGTCAGGGTCTCCCCCTTTACCGAGTCCTTCCCGGTAAGGAGGTATACAGAGATCTTAGCGCCTCTGTTTATAAGATGTCTTGCAATTGCAAGGCCATCACCACCGTTATTCCCTTTGCCGGCAAAGACACAAATCTTTTTCCCGGAGATATCCCCGTATCTTGCCTCCATCTCTTTTACCACATGGATGGCGGCATTCTCCATTAATACAATCCCCGGGATACCATACCCGGAGATCGCATTCTTATCGATAAACTGCATCTCTTTTGATGTGGCTGCCTTCATATCCTTATTTTTCAAATAATTATCACAAAATCATACGAAATAAGCAAGGCAGATGAGATTTAACAACCTATCCCTGTCTACATATACTGAACCGGCCTTAAATTCCTACACCGGAAAGTCGGTCTTTTGGAAGGTGAGCGTGAAAAATTAGGATCTTTGCAGCCCTTTTCCTGACAAGTAGAGCTTTTAAATTACTATTCTGAAAGACCGATTCCACTAGCCTGAAAGTTTTCCCCTCATCTTCTTTAGAAAGAGTTGGAGATTCTCACGAAACAGGAAGAGCGCTGTATCATTTATTGAATGACGGATGGTTTCATCAGCGAACCTTTCTATCTTTTTATCGTCAATCTTATATTTCTCTGCAACAAACAAGGCATCCTGGATATCCTCTTCTGTAAATCTCCTTAATTTGGCTATGATAAAGTCCAGGGGGTTTAAGACTTTTACCTCAAGAAGGGTATCGCTAAATATTGTAGCAGCACGATCGCGGTAACCTGGAGGCATTGCAATAACGGACCAGCCAGAGATATCCTCCCCCAGGTCTGCGGGAATATGCTTAATCTTTAAGAAATTGAAGAGACCCTCCAGGTCTCCCTTCACCTCAGCGTCGATATCTATAGTGGCCCTATCCCGCATACCATAATATTGGAGCGCCAGACCCCCTAAAAGGGTAATCTCAAGGCGTGTCTTCTTTTCTTGGGTAAACTCTTTGAGAAGCCCAATGATTCCTGTAAGATCAACCTGCGACAAACTTCAATGCCTCCATAAATCTCCTGTGCTCCCTCATATCTATTTCTCCTGGCTTAAACTCCAAGGGCTTCCGGCCGGTGTGGCCTTCCACCATTGTTTTGAAATGGGCGTACCAGACACACGCCTTCTCATATGCGGCCCTTATCTCGGGGTGATCGAGATAACTTTCCCACTCAATCTCTCCATTTAATAGGATCTCAAGCCACAGCAAGTGAATGCTCTTTGGACTCCTCAGAACCGCTTCTAACGTCTCATCCCCGGTATAGGCGGGAATAACCAGAAGTCTCTCTTTGCCCATTTCAATCCCCTAACACCAAATTAGCATAATACTTACACCCTTTGCAAGGCGGACCTCCATTCAATCTCCTCAATAGGATCGCCTAAACAGATCTTTTCTTAAATACCTATTTCTGCCACCTCTGCAACCCCCCTGCCTGCTTAAATTTTAATTCAATTTCCGGCTCTCTTGTTTCCGATTACTATTCTGGCAGTCCATGTCCTGACAGGTATAGGTTTTAATGCACTATACCGGAAAGTCGGTCTTTTGGAAGGTGAGAGTGAAAAATGCGGAAAATATAGAAAGGGTCTCTCCCAGCACCATAAGGCTTGAACTGAAAAATAGGAGCTTGAATCGTGAAATGTGTAGACCAGACCCTTACTTACTCTCAAACCGTGATAGTTGCTCCTATGTCGACCAGGGGGAGGGATTATCCAACCAGGGTATCCTGCAAGTTTAAAGGTAAAAAGGGTCAGATTGTACTGGATCAGATCAGGACGGTTGACAAATCCAGGCTAATAAAGAAACTCGGAAGGATTGACGCCGGAACGCAAATGAAAGTCTTGTCGATTTTAAATGAAATGTTCTGTCCATAATTTATCCGGTCCTCGGGGACGTCGAGGCTGGCTTGTCTGGGCATAACTGGATATAGAGAGTCCTTGACTGCTTGCCAAGATGATTGCATAGTTAGTAACAACGTCGCCTATGTCATTTACAAAGAGAGGCTCTATTTTAAGACCGATTATAATACCCGTACTGACTATACCTATGAAGGTATGAAGCCCTTTCGGCCAAATGCCAAACAGACCTTCAAAAACTATTATGAGGTGCCGGTAGACGTGATGGAAGATCCGGATACACTTGCAGATTGGGCCTGGAAGGTTATAGGTTTAAAGGTTTTATTCTTTCTTGATTTTATGTCTAGATTTTTCTTCTAATATCTCAGTGTACCTGAAACAATCTACAGTATGATCATTTACCATGCCTACTGCCTGCATGAAGGCGTAGCAGATAGTAGGGCCCACAAATTTAAAGCCCCGCTTTTTCAGATCTTTGCTCATGGCATTTGATTCTTTTGAAGTAGTCGGTATATCCTCGAGCGATAGGAAATTATTTTTAATGGGCCTGCTATCTACAAACTGCCAAATATATTTATCAAAAGAACCAAATTCTTTTTGAATTTCTATAAACCTCTTGGCATTTATGATTGCTCCCTCAATTTTCAGGCGATTGCGGATAATACCAGGATCAGCGAGCAGACGATTAATATCTTTCTCGGTATATTGGGAAATTCTTGTCGGATCAAAATTATGAAACGCCCTTCGGTAGTTATCTCGTTTCTTAAGGACTGTTTCCCATGTCAGTCCTGCCTGGGCGCCTTCCAGGACCAAAAACTCAAATAGTTTACTATCATCATGCACCGGCACACCCCATTCCTTGTCGTGGTATTCGACCATTAAAGGACTATTAGATGGCCATGTGCAGCGTTTTTTGGTCTTTGTTGTCATGGATTTGAATAAAAAACTCTGATAAGCAATATTTACCAGAGGTTAGAACGGCAATTTACCCTCCCTCTTTAGAAGCCTTTGCTTTCCTATTAAAATCGAGAGCAAGATCAATCCAATAGTCTAGATCTTTTTTATTGCTTGTCCCATTGGAGTTGACGAAAACAAAACCCTTCATCGGTTTGCCGGTAAAGTTCATTTCGCGGCAACCTTTTTTCTTGAGAGCCGCGTCATAGACTGCGGGATCAAGACGAACCATCAGATCGTCTTTTGAAACACCGACGCACATTTTGCCATTCACCATAAAAGTCATACCGCCAAACATCTTCTTTTCCTCGACTTTTTTCTGACTTTTGAGAGTTGCCCTGACCCTATTTGTCAAATGTTCATCGTAAGCCATAACAACGACTGAATAAATTTAATCTTTCAGTTCCTTTCTCGGTAGCCAAAGGCCGAAATAGAGCCAAACAAGTGCGATAATATTAATCAAATCTGCGCCGACTCCTGAACTTCCAGGAAGTAACGTCCAAAGTGGTATGCCGTGTGACCAGTGGACTCCCGAAATAAAGATGTAATGAGCAAATGGAATCAGCGCGGCGGCAAGAAGCGCTCGCCATGCCCACCTTTCTCCTTGACGGTAGGGTCGGCGTGCAATTGCCAAGATAAGAATACCTAACCCCATCATCATGGCGCACATGCTTATCATTGTGAATACAATCCACAGCCCAAGGTCTGGGCTGGCAGATATAATCTGGCTCCACGAAAGGCCGGTGAACCTTTCATCTCCTAAGGCAAAGGTCATCATCGGCTGATTGGGTAAGGAGAAATAGGAACGTAGCGGCACAAGAATAGACAGAACTATAAAGAATACTCCATATGCAACCATCAGTTTCCAACCGATATTGAGCCAACCTTTTGTATTGGTTTGTGGTGATATTGTGTTATTCACACGTTCCATATAATTAGACCTCGTTTTTTTTCTTTTCCCACTCTCCATTGAACCAGTCCCACCACTTCTTTTCTTCTTCTTTGCTAGGACATTTTGTCATCATATCCCTCATTGGCTTATGTGCTTCGTCAGTAGAGCTCATAAAGTGCTTACTACTTTGCTTTGCTATATCCATTGCCGTCTCACCCTTAAAAAACTGATCGCATCCACCCTCACCGTTCATTATTTCTTTACATGTAAATTTTTTCACAGTTGTTTCTCCTTAAGCTATTAGTTAGCTAATGTTCTCGACCTTACAAAACGAGTATACATATATTGCTTGCGAAATGCAAGTGCTTAATGATAGAGTGTGGATATGAACAAAGTCAAACGCCGCTCTGACTGCCCGATAAATTTTGCTTTGGAGATATTTGGCGACAAATGGACGCTTCTTATTGTCCGCGATCTTATGTTCAAAGATAAAATGTATTATAGCGATTTTTTGAAATCAGGAGAAAAAATCGCAACCAATATCCTCGCGGACAGATTAGAAATCCTTGAACGTGCTGGGATAATCAATAAGTTGCAAGACCCAAAGAATAAAACGAAGTATATCTACTCACTAACAAAAAAAGGACTTGATCTTATGCCGGTGTTGATTGAAATTGTGCTTTGGAGCGCGAAGTATGACCCTAAAACAGCCGCTCCAAAAGAATTTGTTACGGAAGCTCGAAATGATAGAGAGGGTTTAATAAAAAGAGTTAAAGCTAATCTCGAACGGAGAACTTTGAGCAGGCATAAGAAATAATTGTCTGCCCGAAAAAACTGGAGGCGGGGCGAAGCGATCGGTTTTGGTCAGGAATTTTTGCTAAAATGAGTTCGGGCAATTGGTCCAAGAAACGAAAGTCTCACTTCAGATCTTAGATGGGGAAATGGAGTCATAAACTTGGAAGTAGCGCATGGGATGCTAGGAGAGCTATAATAAAGTATATGGTTATTTAAGGTAGTCTATGCTTATCAAGATCCACGATGGATGGGAGATCACGGAAAAAGAGGCAACGCCTGAATCGGTTTATATAGACAGACGTAAATTCCTTAAAACCATGGGGCTGACAGGTATATATACTATCGGTCTTATGTATGGTTGCACCAGATTCGGCGATAGTGGACCTAAAACCAAACCCCTTTCAGAATGGCCTCTGACTGAGGCCGAGGCCAAGGTTTATCCTGCCGGGCGCAATACAGAATTCGTGCTTGATCGTCCCATAACAGATGAATCAGTAGCAGCCCGCTACAATAACTTCTACGAGTTTTCGAGCGATAAGGACGATGTGTGGAAGAAGACAGAGAACTTTATTGCCCGTCCCTGGGAGGTGGAGGTTACAGGGCTGGTAGAGAAGCCGCAGGTCTTTGACCCCGATGATCTGCTCAGACTTATGCCGATGGAGGAGCGGCTCTATCGTCATCGTTGTGTAGAGGCCTGGGCCATGGCTGTACCCTGGACAGGTTTTTCTATGAAGGCATTAATAGATCTTGTACGTCCGCTTTCAAAGGCAAGGTACGTGAGGTTTGTGAGTTTCCTTCCACAAAAGAAAAATATCTTCTATGTCTTCAGCGGGCCATGGCCCTATACCGAGGGACTTACAATGGAGGAGGCGGTCAACCCCCTGACCCTTCTTGTTACAGGTATTTATGGTCATCCCCTTCCAAAGCAGCATGGGGCGCCACTCAGGCTGATCGTTCCATGGAAGTATGGCTACAAGAGCATCAAGTCTATAGTAAAAATAGAGTTTACCGAAGAGCAGCCGAAGACATTCTGGAACACGGTGGTTCCAGACGAATATGACTTCCTTGCAAATGTAAATCCGAATATCCCCCATCCACGGTGGTCTCAGGCCACCGAGAAGATGATCGATACCGGCAAGCGGAATCCAACATTATTATATAATGGCTACGAAAGATATGTAGCCCACCTGTATGCCTGATACCAATTAGCCTTCATTTGGCTACCAGCGTAGGCTTCGTCCTCGACTCCTCAGTACAGTTGGGCCTTTCTGCATCTTTTTGCTTTAAGAGCCCCCCAATCCCATGCCTGTTTTTAAACTGATATACCTGATGCATGAATGCCTCAAGCCTGGTTTCATTATTGGTCTGCTCCTGGCCTTCATAGGAGATATTGAGGAATGGTGTCTCCTCGTGATCCTCTCTTACCCTCTTTAGTACAGCGTTTACTATGGTACCGGGCATACAGGTAAGCGGCATTACATTGATTATCCCGGAGGCACCTTTTTCCATAAAGTCTATAGATTTCCCCACGCTTAAGATCGCCTCGCCATCGAATGATTCATGGATATAAGGCGAAGCCTTATCTATTATAGAACTTAGGGCAGGCTCACCTTTCTGCCTCATAGAACCGGAGAAGGCCTTCTCGTACCTGTGTTCTTTGTATCTCTGGACTTTGTCTGTTATATATGTCCGTACAAAATCAGCATAATCACCCGATGACAGGCTCCTCCTCTTCCCTGTAAAATTGAGATAGAAGAACCACTCACCTATAGGGGGCATCCATACCTCTCCGCCCAGCTTCTCTAACTTTCTTATTATATCCTCATTACCAAACCTGTTGGATCTTATATATATCTCACCAACTATCCCGATAAGCGGCCTGTCAGGACCTCCTGTCTCTACCTGATTTAACCGGTCAGATACCAGGCAGAGGGCCTTAAATACATCCCCGCCGGTCTTTATCGTCTCATATATCCTTTCCAAGCTCTCCTGGTATATACTATCTGTCTCACCAGGTGTCTTCTCGTAGGGCCTTATCTCCCTTACCCTTTTCTCCATCAGATCAATGGCAACTATACCCTGCCAGCATAATGAGACGAAGCTGCTGCCTATCTTTCCAACCTCACTGTACATGCCTTGATCCTGGTTTGGGGCTATTATCTGGACCTGTTCATATCCCATATCATTAAGGATAATCCTATGGAGGCTGTGGTAGTGGCCGAAACGGCATGGGCCGCAGCCTGAGGGCATCATGAAGGCCGAGTGTGCCGGGTCAAATTCGGAATCTGATATCATCTTGCAGATATCCCCTGCGGTTAAAATGGCTGGATAGCACTCCCTTCCTGAGGTATATTTCTTCCCCATCGTAAGGCTATCCGTATCAGGAAGGGGGAGGACCTTGGCCGGGATGCCGTGGGCCTCGTATGCAGCGGCTATTGCAAAGGCATGGTCTGCCATGTACGGGATATAAACTCGTCTTAGATGGCCATTAGATGATACCTGGGCCGCCTTATTTCCTTGGCTGCCGCTCAACTTCTTTTGCTTCGCACCTTTCAGGCTGTCCAAAAAGGCCTCACACCTTGTAACAACACCCGCATCACCGCTATGCTCATCAACCTCTATCTGAAGATAGGGCTTTCCCTTCATCTTGTCTCTAAAGAGGTGGGATATAAAGGAGTCCGGGCCGCAGCCATAATTCGTTATATACAGTGGATAGAGATTTTCGTTCTTTCTTGTCATCATCCCTGCCCTTAATATCCTCTTCCCTGATACCCAGTAGCTGATATCCTCTTCTTTCAGGCCTTCCTCCTGGGGAAGAAAATCAATTGGTATTGAAGGGATACCAAGATCCCTTAACTTCTTTGGTATGCCAAGGTTTATTGCAGGATCGCACCCATTGTACGACCTTGATATTATCACCATGGCAACCTGATCCGGGGATAAGGAGTCCATGAAATCCCTGCCCTTCTTCTTGATCTCGGAATAAAACCCTTCCTGGGCAGTAAGGGCCGCTTCCAAGGCGCCCTTAGTGTCAGCCTTCCCCATCCCAAGCATCCCGGAGACTGCCTTAAGTTCTTTTAACAGGACTGATTTCCCATAGCCCAAGTGTATAGGCGGAGATATAATTTTGGTCTTGTACTCCTTTATATCTATTGCAGAGCGGATCATGTATGGGAATGCCTGGACATATGGGCATGTCTGGCCGGCCTTTGCATCTCCGTTGGCACTGATCCCGCTTTTAATATTAAGGAAGCTTGGAACAAATAAGAAGTCTACCCCCCTCTCAAGGAGGCGGATGACATGTCCATGGGCAACCTTGACAGGAAAACAGGTCTCACCAACAACACTTTCTAAACCGTCATGAATTATCTCCTTGTTAGTCGCCTCAGAGACAACTACCTTAAATCCAAGCTCGGAGAAAAATGTCTTAAAGAGCGGGAGCAGCTCATAGAAGAATAGGGCCCTGGGTATCCCTATGGTAGGCGCGTCCTGTGGAAGGCCCTTTTTACCCTTTGAATATTTCAGGAGGAGCTTCTCCCTTTCGGCATAGAGATCAGGTATATTGTTCTCTTTTTTCCTCCCTTTTATCTCATACTTCTCGCATCTGCCGCCATAGAATAAAGGCTCTTCACCCTCCTGGTGCACCTTCCTTACTTCACACCTGTTTGAGCAGTCCATGCAATCAAAGGTGGATATCTCATATCCCCTCGGTGCAATATCAAACCCCTTGAAATTCGTCCTTTCAATACCGGACTCTAAGGCCAGGATGGCTGCACCTATGGCGCCTGTAACCTCATGGTGTTCCGGCACTATGATATTCTTCCCTGTTACCTTGCTAAAGGCCGCCACTACACCCTTATTTGCGGCAACACCACCCTGAAAGAGGATATGGCTCCCTATCCTCCTGTCTCCCACAACACGGTTTATATAGTTATGCACTATGGAGTAGCTCAATCCTCCGACTAACTCATCGGTCTTCGCCCCCCTCTGCTGATGATGGACAAGGTCAGACTCCATAAATACCGTACATTTTTCTCCAAGAGAACAGGGAGAACTTGCAGAGAGCGCCATGTCGCCAAACTCTTCTTTGATCCTGACGCCAAGCCTTTCTGCCTGCTCTTCAAGGAATGAGCCTGTCCCTGCGGCACATGCCTTATTCATCTCAAAATCGACCACCACTCCGTTATCAATGCTTATATATTTGGAGTCCTGCCCCCCAATCTCAAAGATGGTATCCACTTCCTTGTCTATGTTTATAGCCGCTGTAGCCTGTGCGGTTATCTCGTTCCTTATAATATCGGCGCCGACCAGATCGCCAATCAAGTATCTGCCGGAGCCTGTTGTAGCAACACCTTTAATTTCTACCGCAGCCCCCATCTCATCACCTATATCCTTAAGCCCGCCTTTGACAGCCTCTATCGGTCTTCCGGCTGTCATTATATATCTCTTTGCGAGGACATTCTTATTCTTATCAATTATAACCAGATTTGTGCTTATCGAACCTATGTCTATTCCCAGAAAGGATTCGATCCTCTCCCCACTCCTTATGTTCTGGACAACAGCCTTCTTAGCCTTGCCCTCAGCCTCACGATATGCAGCTTCCGTCCCACCCGCATTACAACATGATTTGGAACCCAGGGCCTCAAGACCTGAACTGCTCCCAGCAATCTCGCCTCTATATGAAATAAGCCGTTCAAATCCGCTAAAACCAGAGCTATCTTCCCCTTCCAATGCTATCAGTGATGCACCTATGGCACCCATCACAGAGAAGTCCTCCGGTATAATAAACCTCCCCTCCTTTAGTTCCAACACCTCTTCAAATGCACGCCGCATTCCATTGTTGGCTGCAACTCCGCCGCAAAAGGCAATCGGTTCTTCTAATGTCTTGCCCCTCCCAATGGTGGAGATGAAGTTCCTTGCTACTGCAAGACAGAGACCGGCCACTATGTCATAATCTGGCGTTGCTATCTGCTGAAGATGTATCATGTCCGATTTGGCAAATACTGAACATCTCCCTGCAATCCTTGGCGGGTTCTTTGATTTCAGGGCAAGTTCACCGAACTCCTCTATGGTGAAACCCAGACGAGATGCCTGCTGGTCTAGGAATGAACCTGTGCCTGCCGCACAGACAGAATTCATTGAAAAATCCTTGATAGAAAACCTCCCATGCTCATCTTTTAAGAGGATCAGCTTGGAGTCCTCCCCTCCCATCTCAATAATGCTCCTTACATAAGGATATAGCTGTCCTACTGCCTTTACCAGCGCTATTACCTCATTTTCAAAGGTGCATCCGAGGAGTTCTGAAGCAAGCCTGGCACCCGAACCCGTTACAGCCACAGACCCAAAGTCCGCTTCCGGTATCCTGGTTAAGACCTCTTCTATGGCCTCCCTCAAGACAAAAAGCGGTTGTCCCTTTGATCTGATATATCTTTTTTCGATTATATGCTTAGATTCATCTACAATAACAAGCTTTACGCTTATTGACCCGATATCAATACCAAGAGATAAAGATTTGCCCATAGAATGAACCTCCCTTATCTAACCAAGATCTAAAATAAACAGTGTAACCTAAAAAAATAGTGAAGCTTAAAGACCTTTAAACTGGGATAGATTACAGATAAAACTAGATAAAAGTCAAGGTTTGGATTATGGATCACATGTTTTCATGTAATCTCATTGAGAAGGGGGCATTAGTGGACGAAGTTTAAAAAGTAAACATGCTGTTTCTATATCGCTATTTTGGCCGAATATAGACTTTGATTTCCATAAAAATAACTGTTATATTTTGTAATCATTACAGGTGAATAATGCTGTCATTAATACAAAAACAACAAGGAGGTTATGCATGAGATACAATAATTCCAGGGTACTACTAACTGCATTGATACTCTTCTTTAGCATTTCCATTGCGGCAATCGCTGATGCTACCGAGAATTACAAGATTGATCCTGACCACTCAACTGCCATTTTTAAGGCTAAGCATCTTGGCGTCTCCAATGTTTATGGTCGTTTTAACAATGTTTCCGGGACGTTTACAATAGACGAAAAGGAAATTGGCAAGAGTGCAGTCAGTGTATCAATTAATGTTGAAGATATAGATACACACCAGGAGAAACGGGATGCCCATCTCAAAAGCCCTGATTTTTTTAATTCCAAGGTGTTTCCTCTGATTACCTTTGAAGGGAGGCAGTTCAAGGAATCTGGCACAGATAAGACTCAAGTTACGGGTGATCTCACGATTCATGGCGTTAAAAAATCTGTAACTGTTGAAATGGTCCACATAGGCGCCGGTAAAGACCCATGGAAAGGTTACCGTTCAGGCTATGAGGGGACATTCAAGATAAAAAGGAGTGACTTCGGGATGAATTTTATGCCGGAAGGAATCGGTGACGAGATAACGATAATAATTGGAATTGAAGGGATCCGCCAGTAAATTATTTAAATGTTCACACGTAATTAAATGCTCCTTAAGATTTTCATGTTTAATATCCTGCTCCCTGCAATGCTGTCAGGGGCAGGATTTCTTTTTGTCTGGTTCTTAGAGAAAAGAGGCAAAAGAGGTGTCGGATGGATTGGCTCTCTTGGAATTCTTCTTGGGTATATGATCGGCTATATCGGCATTTTGGGATTGCCACAATTCCCACCGTCAGATCCTTCAACCGGATGGTTTGTATATATCGGACTAATAATACTTATACTTTCTTTAGTAGAATCAGGTTGGGGAAATAGACGGTGGACCGTCATAATTGGGCGGGCAATCTTTTTTATCTTGGTTTGCCTTGTCATGCTTTCGCCATTGGTCAGATATACCTGGCATATACCGGAGGCTATCTTCAGGGTAGTTACATTCACAGTGATATCTCTTATATTCTGGAATATTATCGACGGCATTAGAAAAGATCTCTCACCAGGCCTGCTTGGTTTATTTCTGACAATATTCGCAACAGTAGAGAGCATTTTGATCCTGCTTTCCCACAGTATTCTTTTAGCCCAACTTGTTGGTCTGGTCGCCGCAGCCATGGGCGCCATTACTGCTGTTAACTGGATGTTTCCTCGGGTCTCGTCAGATTCAACCATGACAGGTCTTGTCTCGGTACTTATTATCGTTCATGCGATGAGCGCTGTCTCTTATGCAGACATGCCTGGATGGAGTGCCTTGTTGTTAGCTGCTGCACCTGCCGCCGCACTATTGATATGGCGAAGAGGTCAGGGCACTAAAGAAAGGGTATTCGGTTTTCTTGTATCGCTTGCCATAGAGGGGATTGTAATAGTACTTACATCTGTTACATTATCTTAGCGCATTGTTAGCCCTTTTTTCGGCTCCATACGATGACAACACATCTTTTTAATCCCTTTCGGCCACATTCATGAATGTTGCATGAAAATCCGCTGCGCTTAACACGGTGTCGTAAAGGCCGATGTCTTCGCCTTCGTGTTTGTTGATACCCGTATAGCTCAGGCTGGTATCCTCGTAACGCTTGAACTTATAGACCGCGTCATTCATCAAGGCGCTGTTGAAGACTCCAAGACTGACGAGCAGCTCGAAATCTTTGACGGTCACGCCGGTGACTTTCTTGAACAGCCCCGGCTCAAGCTGCGTGATGACATCCTTGAGGCACCGCTCCCGGTAATCGGTCAGATACATGAATACCGGCACGCGGGTGGCGAACTTGATCAGTTTTTCCTGAATCTGTTTGCGCTTGCTCTTGTATTCCTTCTCCTCTTCCGTCAGTTCCTTCTTCTCTTTGGCGGACAGTTCTTCGTCATTATTCTCCTTCCGCGCCTTTTTCACGGCCTCCGATTTGTTAATGATCGTCTCGATGTCCTGATTCAAATTGCGGAACCCTTCTATGCTCATTAGCGCCTTCATCGCAGCTTCGTTGCTCATCAACCGCTGCAAGGTGGTATTATCCACATTCACCAGCAGCGCGCTTTCCCAGCGACGCGCCAGCAGCGTGGCGGATGTTCCGCTCATGGCGATATCCAGAATCCCCGCCGCGTCGATCTGCTTCATGGAACTGCCGTCATAGGCCAGTACGGGCAGGAAACTGATAAATTCCTCGACTTTCTTTTCGGGGTTTGACTCATCGACATTCAAACGGCAACTGTAGTCGGCAATCTGACGCAATGCCCTGTCCGGCGCGAAATCAAAGACATAGCACTCCTCTTTGATAATCTGCTCGCGATTGGGCGTGGCGTCATCGGGATTCATCACCGTCCAGAGTGACTGAACGCGGAAGGCGGCCTGAAAATAGGTTTCCGGGCTGGATGAATTGCGCAGCATGAATATCCCCGTCCACGGCCTGACCGTCACTCCGGTGGTCAGCTTCCCGCAAGACAAGGTGATCGTCTTCGTTTTCAAGGGATCACCCATGGCGTCACGCACGGGCGGCAAAGCCGCCACGCCAATCCCCGCGCCGCCTCCAGCGGCCACCACTACCCGGTAATCGTGATAAAAACGGTTCTGCTTCTGCACCAGCAGGTTGCGCATGGCATGGCACGAGGCCACGCTGGGCAAAAACCAGAAGGTATGCGACAGCACATTCAGCAGGCGGACATCAGAAAAGGGGAAGGGTGGTTTCCTCGCGCCCAGTTTCAGGTTGTCAATGGTGGTCGCCTGAAACGCACCGCGAATCAGGTCCAGCCACTTTTGGACTTCATCCCGGTATTTGAACTTCGCGTCCTGCCCCGTTCCTTCCGCCGAGAAGAAGACATTCAAATCAAACTCATCGAACTCCCCCTGCATGGCGATCTCGCGGATCGCATCAGGCAGTTGATAGGTCATCAGCACCATGCGCGGCAGCGGGGCATACGGGTTGTCCCCGCCTTGCCATTTCTGCTTGGCCCGCTGTTCATCCGAATAGGTCCAGTTGAAAATCTGCTCCTCGATAAATTCGCCCGAGGCAATTGCCCTAAACGGCGTGCCGGAGAGATAAAGATAGGCGTTAGTCGTGATCGGTATGATCTCTTCATCGAAATCCTCAATACCTTCGCCTTCTCCGAACTCGATTTCCTTCCTGCCCTCGGCCTCGAAAAGCTCCTTGGCGTTCTCGCGCCAGGCGCCGTAATGGTATTCGTCCAGAATGACGCAATCCCAGTGGGTCGCGTGAACCCATTCGTTCTTGGTCTTGATTCCGCCGGTGCTCTTGTTCTTGCCCAGATAATCCTGAAACGACCCGAAACAGACGAATGGCTTCTTCTTATCGGCATCGTCATAGGATAGACCGCTGGGGGAGATAAACTGCCAGCCCGCGAAAGCGACATGGCGCTTCAAATCCTCCTCCCAGGCATTTTGCACTGCCGGTTTGAAGGTCAGCACCAGCACCTTACGCCACCCCATTTTCCCTGCAAGCTGATAAGCGGCAAAGGTCTTGCCGAAGCGCATTTTCGCGTTCCAGAGAAAGTGCGGGGTTTTATCGGGGTCTTCCTTTTGTGCCCGTTTGAAATAGGCCGCGGTCTTTTCCACCGACTCCTGCTGTTCGGGCCGCATCTCGAAGTCGAGCGAACGGTTTTCCTCGTTCATCTGACCCGTTCGCACGGCAATGACCGCCGACTTGACCGTATCAACGGAGCACTCGAACCATTCCCCATCGGGATTCCTGAACCCCCGTTCCCTCAAGTAACAGTGAACCTCATGATCGGTGAACGCCGTACCATCACTGCGCATGGCCGATTCTTCCAGCACGATCCGATACGGTGGCTTGCCCGGCTTCTTCGTCGGATATTGCTGCGCCACACGGCTCTGGACATCCACGGTCGTATAGCCGACTTTAAGCAGCCCCGCGTATTGCGGGTTGGTGTCCTCGTAGGCGTAGATGGTCGGCCTGGATTCCGGCCGCGGAGGGAAAAAGTTATCAGTGCCCATCGGAAGGATTCCCCAATTTCTTTTTTCCCCGGCCTGCGGGCGGCAGAAAGTTTTCGCCGGTCACCACGTTTTTACCTGTTTTCTGTTCCAATTCAAGCCGCGCACCTTTGGCAATCCTTCCGCCCTTCTTGCCGGCCTCGGTATTTTCAGCCATTCCTGTGGCGTCAACGCTCTCGGCAATCTGACGGCTGGAAAGTTCCGCAAGGGCGGTGAAAATAAGCTCCGCTTCGCTCATGTGGTCGCGCAGGTTTTGTGTTTTCAGACCTTTGAGGTTTTTATGCTTCTTGACGGAAATCCCGCTCCATTCCTGATGGATGATATTGGTCAAAATGGCGTACTCGTCCTCGCCCTTGATCTCGTGCCCCTTCCAGTAATCGGTCAGCTTGTTGCGGGTCTCCTGACCCATCATCCGCTGCTGAATCCACTTTTCGCTCCGCCCGTGCTGTTGCCAGTATTCACGGGCGCGGTCGAGCGACCGGGCCGGGTCGCTCATGTCCTGAATGCGTTCATAACCCACTTTGGCCAGCCATAACTTGAGCGGCTCCGCCTTGGGGCTGGGCACCGATTGAATAAGCCGCAGAAGGGTTTCCGGGTTGGCGACATCCGTCAGGTATTTCTTGCCGTCGGCGGCGGGCAGTTTCAGTTGGTGACAATTTGTCACCGACTCGCTTCCTTCCTTCTTGAGCCGCTCTTTCAGCTTGTTCCAGTATTTCCGCGCGGTCTGATAGTCCGGCTGCTGAATCAATGCGGCCACAACATCCACCACGGAAAATTGCCACGTTTCGGTCGCCTCGTCATAGACTCGGCGGATTTTGTAATTTTCGAAAACAGCCAGAGCTTTTTCTTTATTCATCCTTCGCCTCCATCGGGCGAACCATGGACTCGATAAAGGCGATTTCGTCTTCTGACAGTCCGAAATGGGCGTAAAGTTTCTGGTCTGTCCATACTTTCGTCATAGGCAAAATGGGGACAAATGAAAAGCGATCCTTTGTAATGTCCTGAGTGTTTTTGCGCAGACCTACCAAAAACCTAAGAAACTTTGTCCTCAGATAGCTATCGAGATTTTTTGCCTCGGCTTCGGTTTCGTAAGCACCGGTTACAAGGTAGGTCTCTGTGCATGCACTGTGTGGCGAAGCCACGATCGGTTTACCCATGATCATCCGTGGATAATCGCGAGATTCGCCACCTTCACCATAACCTCTAGATATAAACACTTTCCACAAACCCAGCATCTCCGTTCCCGTCGTGATGGCCGATTTTTCTATCCTGCCAACAGTCTTATTTGCATACAATTTGACGTTACCCTTTCCGGTTGGCCGAACATACGTCCGTAACCCAAAGGGTTTCTGTCTGGAAATCTGTTCACTCATTGACGGATATCCCTTTGCCTTAACTTTTTCTAAAATAGTTATAGCCTTATTGAATCGAACAAATGTATCAAATTGGTCCAAACGCCGAGTCATCGTGTCATCCACGCCATTCATGTGTGTCGTCACACGACATGGCCCGCTATAATCCCGCTCCCAAAGAAAAAAACACACAGAGATCTTGTCAATAGGTGTGGAAATAGCATTTAGGCAGCCATCCTTTCT
>CAYZUL010000043.1:0-23753 GCA_964481895.1 uncultured Nitrospirota bacterium
TTGAAAGGATACGCTGCCTTCTTTACTTTTTCCACACTTTTTGATTATAGCTCAATGTGCATACACATTATCGAAGACCTTTTTTACCCCCTCAGGTAGTTTATCAGTGCGCAAAAGGGCTGTCACGTGACCCTGACCTACAGGCCCCCCATAAAAAAGAGGAAAAGAAAGCCTTTCTGTCCCCTTAAGTCCCGGCAATGCCTGCTCAAGTGGGATATCCGTGGACCTGTTTATTATTAATCCCAGTGCCCCATCTTTTTCGTACATAAGGATCAGGATCACGGAGTGGCTGAAATGAGGATCATAGAGTTTGGATGCAGCTATTAGAAATACACCTTTTTTCAGATCTCTTATCCCAACTGGCCCTCCAGGGTCAAACGCAAGAGGCTCTTCCATTGCTGAAATAAATAAAGCAATAGCCAGTGCAGCAAGGAAGGCTCCAATTCGTTTAATATCTCCTCTCATAGCGATACCCACTTTGACAATTCTCATAAGGGCTATACTGAACCACTCATTTTTTTTGGCTCAAACCAGCTATGTCTATAAAAGGCGTTGCCTGCCCAACCACCTGCGGCAAATGCCCATCCCATTTTTCTATTGCCCTTAGTTGGAGGATGATCGGGGAGATGGTCTCCTTTTGTAGTCTCTGTGACTCTGCCTCTGCCCTGGCCTGGGTGATCTTCTGCTCTGCCTCTATCTTGATCCTATCCAGATCCCTTTTGGCCTTCAATGCCTGCTGTTCGGCGGTCTGTTTGGCCTCTATAGCCGTATTGAACTGCGGAGAAAAGGAGAAATCAACTATGTTAAACCCATCTACGATCACGTTGAACACCAATAACCGCTTGGCTAAGGATTCCTTGATCTGGTCTTTTATCTCCGACCTCCTTGTGACCAGCTCCTCTGCTGTAAACTGGGCAGTAACTGCCTTTACTGCTTCCTGGACTGCCGGGTCTATCATCCTCTCCTTATATGCCAGGCCTATCTCTTGATATACCTTATTTGCCTTTGAAGGGTCCACATGGTAGTTGACAGCTATTGTGGAGGAAACTGTCTGGAGATCCTTGGAGGCAGCCGATGCCTCTGTCTGGGCTTTTTGCGTCCTTACATCTATCTTGATAATATCCTCAACAAAGGGTATCTTGAATCTTAGTCCTTCATCCAGGATCACATCCTTTACGCCGCCTATCTGACTGAATACAACCCCCCGTTCACCGGCCCCAATAGTTCTAAAGGATGAACCAAAGATGACCAAAATAATTATGCCCGCAACAGCATATACCAACAGCTTTGGCCCCTGAGAAAATAAGGGAGATTTTGTTAAATCATAATAGTCATTTGCCATACTACCCTCCTGTTGTAATCAATTGTGAGTATCAACGCCAGAAATGTTATTGACATGATATTATCATATTCCATAGAGAAACCCTAAAATCAATATATGGTCTGTTCTTACGGCAAAAAATGGGTTCATTGGGAAGCAAGATATTCTAATTTAGCAGAGTTTATATCTTTGACATCCACCCTGAAAATTATTATAATTTAATGTTTATGAAAAGGGTGCATAATGCATAAGGATATTAGGAACTTCTCAATTGTGGCCCATATAGACCATGGGAAGTCTACCTTAGCCGACAGGCTACTTGAATATACAGGTACAATCAATAAAAGAGAGATCAGGGAGCAATTTCTGGATGATATGGACCTGGAAAGAGAGCGTGGGATTACCATAAAGGCCCATGCTGTAAGGCTAAATTATAAGGCAAAGGATGGGAAGGAATATATCCTCAATCTGATAGACACACCGGGTCATGTCGATTTCAGTTACGAGGTCTCAAGGAGTCTTGCAGCATGCGAGGGGGTCCTCCTCGTTGTCGATGCAACGCAGGGGGTTGAGGCCCAGACCATTGCCAATGCCTATCTTGCAATGGAAAATGATCTGGTAATTATACCTGTTATAAACAAGATCGACCTCCAGTCTGCTGACGTTGAAAAGGTAAAGAGACAGATTACGGATGTACTGGATCTTGACACCGATGATGCTATCCTGGTAAGCGCCAAGGAGGGGATAGGAATCCAGGAGGTTCTGGAGGCCATAGTTAAAAATGTGCCGCAGCACCGGGGTGATCATGACGCGCCGCTTAGGGCCCTTATTTTCGACTCATGGTTTGACAGCTATCAGGGTGTAATTGTGCTGATCAGGATTGTGGATGGAAAGGTAAGGGAGGGTGACAGGATAAAGATGATGTCAACGGATAAGGTATTTATTGTTACATCCGTTGGTCTCTTTACCCCAAAGATGCGGCAGGTGGGTGAGCTTACCACGGGAGAGGTGGGCTATCTTGCCGCAGCGATAAAGAAGGTGCTGGATACCAAGATAGGTGATACAATTACCTCTGTTGACAACCCGGCCCAGACACCGCTTCCAGGATATAAGGCGGTAAAGCCGATGGTATTCTGCGGGCTATATACCGTGGACAGTTCGCAGTACGAGGAGTTAAGGGATGCCCTGGATAAGCTTCGCCTTAACGACTCATCCTTTACCCATGACCCTGAGACCTCCCTCGCACTAGGTTTTGGTTTCCGGTGCGGATTTCTGGGTCTGCTACATATGGAGATCATACAGGAAAGACTTGAGCGGGAATACAATCTAAACCTTATAAGTACCGCCCCCACAGTAGTTTACAGCATAACAACGAATGATGGCGCTGTTGTATATATTGACAACCCCTACAAGCTGCCGCCGCCCAATAAAATTTCTCGGTTTGAAGAACCGTATATCTTGGGCACTATTATTACCCCTGAGACATACCTGGGGCAGATGCTTGCCCTATGCCAGGAAAAGAGGGGGATACAGAAAGAACTTGCATACCTGGATATCGATCGGGTTATCCTTAAGTATGAAATTCCATTAAACGAGGTTATCCTCGATTTCTACGACAAGCTCAAGTCTATGAGCAGGGGCTATGCATCATTCGACTATGAGTTCATCGGATACCGTGACGCTGACCTTGTGAAGATAGATATCCTTCTCAACGGGGAGACCGTAGACGCGCTCTCATTTATAGCCTATAAAGAGAAGGCCGTTTTAAGGGCAAGACATATAGCAGAAAAAATGAGGGCGGTCATCCCCCGTCAACTCTTTGATGTTGCGATCCAGGCTGCGATCAACAGCCGGATAATTGCAAGGGAGACAGTAAAGGCATTAAAAAAGGATGTAACTGCCAAATGTTATGGGGGTGATATAACAAGAAAGAGGAAATTATGGGAGAAACAGAAAGAGGGGAAAAAGAGGATGAAACAGGTCGGAAGAGTAGAGATACCGCAGGAGGCCTTTTTAACGCTATTAAAGGTGAAGGATTGAGTCAAGAGATAGATATCGGGAGGAGCATGGTCAACAAAGGAAAAAAATCTCTTATCCGTGAATACACAGAGGCCCTCTTTTTTGCCGTTTTGATGGCCCTGTTTATCCGGGCTTTTATAGTTCAGGCTTATAAGATACCATCAGGATCAATGATACCAACGCTTGAGATTGGCGACCATATACTGGTAAGCAAGTTCATTTATGGGATCAAGATCCCATTTACAGATAGATTTATGATATCCTTCGGTAAACCAAAAAAGAACGATGTAATCGTATTTAAATATCCTGAGGATGAGTCAAAAGATTTTATAAAGAGGGTCATCGGCCTTCCGGGAGACATTATTGAGATCAAAAATAAAGTGGTCTATATAAACGGAAAGTCTTTTGATGAACCGTATATAATTCACAGAGATACATCTATCCTTCCAAAGGAGTTTCAGCCGAGAGACAATCTTGACCCGATCATCGTGCCCCAGGATTCATATTTTATGATGGGGGATAACAGGGATCAGAGTCTTGATAGCAGGTTCTGGGGCTTTGTAAAGCTAAACAAGATTAAAGGCAAGGCCTTCGGTGTGTATTGGTCCTGCAAAGACAAAAGCAGCCTTGCCTGTCTGGTATATCTAAATCAGGTAAGGTGGAACAGACTTGGCATGTTGATCAGATAGGGGTGGCAAGTGATAAATGGAGTTGATACCAGATCCCTGGGAAGATACCTCGACAGATTCCGTGAAGTAAAGGTACTTGTTGTCGGTGACCTCATTCTTGATCATTACATCTGGGGAAAGGTAAGCAGGATCTCTCCTGAGGCCCCTGTCCCTGTTGTAGATGTCACGTCCGAGTCCTTCATGCTTGGCGGGGCAGCAAATGTATTAAATAATATATTATCCCTTGGGGGTCATGCAGATATATGCGGGGTAGTAGGACACGATGAGCCCGGGAGGATGATCATCCATGAGTTGAGGGGAAAAGGGATAGCGACAGAAGGGGTTACTGTAGAAGACAAACGACCGACAACGAAGAAGACCAGGATAATTGCAAACAGTCAGCAAGTCGTTAGATTCGACGCTGAGAAGAGGGAGAAGATATCACAAGACACCCAGAAAACCATGATCAATTATATCAGGGAGAGGATGGATCAATACAAGGCTGTAATTATATCAGACTATGCAAAGGGTGTAATTACCCAGGAGATCATCAAGGAGCTGTCAAATATGTCAGGCTTGAGGGCTGTAAAGATAATTGCAGACCCCAAGCCCAAGCATTTTAAATTCTACAGGGATGTCAATGTCATTACCCCTAACAGCCATGAGGCATCGCTTGCATCAGGCATAGAGATAGAGGATGATGATACGCTACACCGTGCAGGAATGAGGCTGTTGGAGGTGCTCAATAATGAGGCTGTTTTAATAACAAGGGGAGAGCATGGAATGAGCCTCTTTGAGAGGGATGGTAACATTTCACACATAAAGACAACGGCAAAGGAGGTATTTGATGTCACTGGGGCCGGAGATACGGTAGTCGGGGTCTTTGCCTTGTCCATAGCTGCCGGGGCCTCTATGGTTGAGGCTGCGATAATTGCAAATCATGCAGCAGGGATAGTAGTAGGTACTATTGGCGCGACGCCCGTTGATAGGTCAAGTCTTGAGAGGGGACTTAAGGGGTTGGAGAGGCAATAAATATGGGAGTTACCCTGGTTATACCGGCAAGATACGGATCAAAGAGGTTCCCGGGAAAACCATTGGTGCCTATCGGTGGAAGGCCGTTAATACAGCATGTGTATGAGCTAGCTTCAAAAGCGAGATTTGTAAAAGAAGTTATTGTGGCTACTGACGACCGGAGGATACTTGATGAGGTAAAGTCTTTTGGGGGTAATGCCTTGATGACTTCAGATAAAAGCCGTACGGGAGGAGACAGGCTAGCAGAGGTGGCAGGGAGGATAGACTCGGAGATCTATGTAAATCTTCAGGGGGATGAGGTCCCCTCTGATCCGGCTTTTATAGACGGATTAATAGAGGCATTTCAAAGAGAGCCTGGACTTGAGATGGCCACACTGAAGAGGGAAATCAACTCTATGTCGGATGTAACCGATCCGAACCTTGTAAAGGTAGTAACCGACATAGACGGATTTGCCCTGTACTTCTCAAGGTCACCCATCCCCTGCATACGGGATTTATCAGACCATAAAAGGATACCGCCAAAAACATATTATCAGCATCTTGGTATATACATATACAGGAAGGGTCCTCTCATTGAGTTCTCGAAGATGCCTACGGGCTTCCTGGAGGAGAGCGAAAAATTAGAACAGCTCCGCTTCATTGAGATGGGTCACAGGATAAAGGTCTATGAAACAGAGTGCGATTCCTGCCGGGTCGATACACCGGATGATCTGGAGGAGACAGCAAAGAGACTGGGGGTAAAATGACAAAATATATATTTGTCACAGGGGGCGTTGTATCATCTCTGGGCAAAGGTCTCTCCTCAGCCGCTATAGGAGGGCTCCTTGAGAGCAGGGGATTAAAGGTAACCTTTCTCAAGCTTGACCCTTATATAAATGTTGACCCGGGCACCATGAATCCCTATCAGCATGGTGAGGTCTTTGTCACGGATGACGGGGCCGAAACAGACCTTGATCTCGGACATTATGAGCGGTATACATCAGTAACATTGACCAAAGAAAATAATCATACCTCCGGAAGGATCTACTACGATGTGATTACCAAGGAGAGGAGAGGTGACTATCTGGGTGGGACTGTCCAGGTGGTGCCGCACATTACAGATGAGATAAAAAGATGTATCAGGGCCGTTGCGAAAAAGGATGTAGATGTAGTGATAACAGAGATCGGCGGGACGATCGGAGACATAGAAAGTCTCCCCTTTCTGGAGGCAATAAGGCAGTTTCCCTTTGATGTTGGAAGGGAGAACGTAATCTACATACACCTTACACTGGTGCCATATATAAATGCCGCCGAAGAGCTCAAGACGAAACCGACACAGCATAGTGTCAATAAACTGAGGGAGATAGGTATACAACCCAATGTCCTCCTTTGCCGGACCGACCGTTTCCTCTCCGCGGAGATAAAAAAGAAGATAGCATTATTCTGCTCTGTTGAGCCATCAGAGGTGATTACAGCTAAGGACGTGGAGTCTGTTTATGAGGTGCCGATAATATTTCACAAGGAAGGGCTTGATGACATTATTGTATCCCGTCTGGGTCTGAAGACAATAAAACCGGACCTTCGTGAATGGGAGAGGATTGTAAAGAGGGTAAAGAACCCGAAGCATACCGTAAAGATAGCCCTGGTAGGAAAGTATGTTGCCCTTAAAGAATCATACAAGAGCCTGTCTGAGGCGCTTACACACGGCGGCATAGCCTATGAGACAGGGGTTGAAATCAAATGGATAGACGCAGAAGACGCTGAAAGGTTCGGACCAGAGAGTTATTTTAAAGATATAGACGGCATATTAATACCTGGCGGTTTTGGAAATAGGGGGATAGAAGGAAAGATAGCATCGATTAAATATGCAAGAGAGAATCAGATCCCCTTTCTAGGTATATGTCTGGGGATGCAATGCGGCGTGGTTGAATTCGCAAGGAATGTAGCCGGACTCGAGGGGGCCAATAGCTCAGAATTTGATCCTGATTCACCCCATCCTGTAATAGACCTGCTCCCTGATCAGAGGTCTGTTGACAAAAAAGGCGGGACAATGCGATTGGGCGCATATCCATGCGTCATCGAAAAGGACACCCTTGCTTCAAGGATCTATCAGTCTGAAAGTATATCCGAAAGACATAGGCACAGATATGAGTTTAACAACAAATACAGGGTTATGCTTACGAAGGCAGGACTAACAGTAAGCGGGTCATCTCCTGACGGAAGGCTTGTTGAGATCATAGAGCTCCCTGACCATCCCTGGTTTATTGCAACACAGTTCCATCCCGAATTTAAGTCAAGACCATTAAGTCCCCACCCTCTTTTCAGGGAGTTTATAAATGCATCCCTTTGCAACAAGAAAAAGATATCATCTAAATCCAAAAAGAAAGAAGCAGAAGAGGGGAGCCTCTTGTGAGGGAAATTGATATATGCGGCCTGAAGGCAGGCGGCACAAATCCTCCCATACTTATTGCCGGTCCCTGTGTTATTGAAAATGTTGACAGGCTTATCAGTATAGCCGGCGAGATTAAGGAGATCTCAAGCACCTTCGGGATTCCTTTTATCTTCAAGGCATCTTATGATAAGGCCAATAGGTCATCTATCAGGTCCTTCCGAGGGCCCGGGATAAAGGAGGGACTTAAGGCCCTTGAAGGGGTCAAGAATAAGCTTGGTATCCCTATACTCTCCGATGTGCATAATCTGGAGGAGGTGAGACTATCTTCCGGTATACTTGATGTCATACAGATACCGGCGCTCCTATGCAGGCAGACAGACCTCATACTGGCTGCTGCCAGGACAGGCAAGACCATAAACATAAAAAAAGGGCAGTTCCTCTCCCCCTGGGAGATGAAAAATATAACCGAGAAGATAGAATCAACAGGGAATAAGTCAATAATATTAACCGAGAGGGGAACAAGCTTCGGATACAACAACCTTGTGGTAGATATGAGAGGGATCCCGATAATGAAGGCCTTCGGTTATCCGGTAATCTTTGACGCTACGCATTCAGTTCAGCTGCCGGGTGCGGCAGGATCGTCATCTTCCGGCCAGTCTGAGTTTGTCTCTGTGCTTGCCAGGGCAGCTGTGGCCGCAGGGTGTGATGGGCTCTTCCTTGAGGTCCACCCGTCCCCGAAGGATGCCTTATGCGATGGACCAAACATGATAGATCTTGCATACCTCAAGGGGCTTCTCTCTCAGGTGATGCGGATTTATAGGGCATTGAAGGATGATGAATGATAATCAATAGCGCAAAGAGGGTATTGAAGATAGAGTCTGAGGCTGTCGCTGCGCTGATAGACCGGATCGATGGAAACTTCGTCAGGGTAGTTGAGGAACTTATTGCCTGTCAGGGTAGGGTGGTTGTTACCGGGATGGGGAAATCAGGATTAATAGGTAAAAAGATAGCGGCAACCCTTGCCTCTACCGGTAAACCGGCCTTCTTCCTCCATCCTGCCGAGGGGATTCATGGCGACCTAGGAATGGTCTGCCGCGGGGATCTTGTAATTGCAATATCAAATAGCGGCGAGACACAGGAGATTATAAGGATCCTCCCGGTATTGAAGAGATTGAATATTATCTTGATCTCTCTCGTAGGAAACCATAGGTCTACTCTGGCCAGGAATAGTGACCTCTTTATAGATATAAGCGTGAAAGAAGAGGCCTGCAATATGGGTCTGATACCTACTGCAAGCACCACTGCGGCGCTTGCCATGGGCGATGCGCTTGCCATTGCCCTGCTTGAGAAGAATGGTTTTAAGGAAGAGGATTTTGCATCATTTCATCCGGGTGGAAGTTTAGGAAAGAGGCTCCTGATGAAGGTAGAGGATGTGATGCATAAAGGGGATAAGATCCCTGTCGTATCAGAAGATACGCTCATGAAGGATGCAATATATGAGATCTCCTCAAAGAAACTTGGTGTAACAATTGTAAGGGATAAAGATGACAGGGTGTTGGGGATTATTACCGACGGCGACCTCAGGAGGCTTCTTGTAAAGGAGACTGATATCCTACATAAAAGGGCAGGGGACGTTATGACAAGGAGTCCTAAGGCTATTGACAGGGATTCTTTGGCTGCAAAGGCGGTAGGTGTTATGGAGAGCCACAAGATAACGTCTCTTGTAGTTACAGATAAGAAAGGAAAGATCGAAGGTATTGTCCACCTTCATGACCTTCTTGAACTGGGAGTTATATGAAAAGATCTCTTAATGCGGGCTCAAAGAGAAAGATATTCAGAAACAGGAGGCTTCTGGAAAAGGCAAAGAAGATAAGGTTTCTCCTGCTGGATGTAGATGGGGTCATGACTGACGGTAAGATCTATTACGACAGCGAGGGGAGGGAGGTCAAGGCCTTCAATATCTATGACGGCCACGGGATCTACCTCGTTCAGAAGGCAGGGATCAAGGTTGGGATCATCACCGGAAGAGCATCTAAGATTGTTGAGGTTAGGGCTCAGGAACTAAAGATAACTGAGGTGCATCAGAAGGTCATTGAAAAGGATAAGGTATATGATGATATCAGAAAGAGATATCGGCTCAATGATGAGGAGGTAGCATTCATAGGGGATGACCTGATAGATTTATCCGTACTGGAAAGGGTTGGTCTCTCGGCTGCACCTGCTAACTCGGTCGATGATGTCAAGGATATTGTTGACCTCGTTACAGAGAAAGAGGGTGGAAGCGGGGCAGTAAGAGAACTAATAGACCTTCTCCTCTTTGCAAAAAATAATGATAGCAGAACTACGCGTTAAGACTAAGAAGAGGTATCTTGATGGGATTATCCTTGCAGGATTAAAGACACTTATAATAGCTGGAGCTATAGTCCCATATAAAACGGGGGTAGTCATAGGTGGTATAACGGGAAGGCTTGCATATTATCTCCTCGTAAGACACAAAAAGAAGACCATTGAAAACCTTAGATTTGCCTTTAAAGGGGAGATGGATGAGGAAGAGATAGGAAGGATAGCAGCAACCTGTTTTGAAAACCTGGGCAGATCTCTATTTGAGCTATTGTGCATAAGATGGAGGGGGCTTAAGAATATCCAGACGTCTATAACAGTAGAAGGTGAGAGGTATTTAAAAGAGGCCCTTAGTTTAGGCAAAGGCCTTATACTCATAACTGCCCATATCGGAAACTGGGAATTACTCGCTATGTTTTTTGCTCAAAAGGGTTATAAGGTAAGTGTCATTGCGGCGCCCTCGAAAAACAGAGGATTAGGGGAGATGACAAATGCCTATCGTTCCAGATTCAACATCGAAACCATCATACGGGGAGAGCAGACCTCGGCCAGAAAGATCATCAAATCCTTACGGGAAAACGGGATGCTCGGTGTCCTCCTTGATCAGGACATAGAAAGCGATGGTATATATGTGGATTTCTTTGGAAAAAAGGCTTATACCCCCACCGGGATTACGTCTCTTGCCCTCAGGTTTAATATTCCTGTACTTATGATCTTTATGGTCAGAGAAGAAGGATACAGACACCGGATTATTATAAATAAACCGGAGGGATTGAGGAGGAGCGGAGATACTAAATCTGATATACTTCATAACACAGCTATATTTACGGGTATCATAGAGTCTTTTATCAGGAAGTATCCGGGGCAGTGGGTCTGGATGCACAACCGATGGCGCAGGGACTTGATGACTGCGAAGGATATATGAATATACCGAACCTTCTGACATCTATCAGGATAATACTTATTCCTATCTTCGTATTCCTCTATACCACTCCATCAAAGTGGAGGACGTTAGTTGCGGCATCCATCTTTCTTATCGCCTCTATCACTGACCTGCTTGACGGATATGTAGCCCGCAGGATGGGTCAGATTACAAGGCTTGGTAAACTTCTCGATCCTGTCGCTGATAAGCTTCTGGTCTCCTCTGCCCTTATACTCCTGGTCGGTTTTCAAAGAGTTCATGCATGGGTAGCACTACTGATAATCGGAAGGGAGATTGCAGTGACGGGTCTTAGGGCCGTAGCAGCCTCAGAGGGGATTATCATCTCCTCTGATAAAGGCGGAAAGGCAAAGATGGCCATACAGATCTTTGCTATTATCTTGCTTATTATCGATGCAGATCTGGGTCTTGTTGACCTGCATTTATGGGGAGAATGGCTGCTTATCCTCTCCATGGTGCTCTCCTTTATATCTGGTGGCCAATATTTCATGCGATTTTGGAGGGAATTAGATTCCAAGAACAGATGATTGTTAACGTAAACATGGAGATAAAATGCCTTATATAAAACTTATTACGTTGATCTTGTCGTATCTTATAGGTTCGATCCCTTTTGGACTGATATTTTCAAAATTACTAGACAATATCGATCCAAGATCCGCTGGAAGCGGTAATATCGGATTCACAAATATCCTGCGGGTAGCAGGGAAACCGGCTGCAATCCTTACGCTCCTGTGTGACACCTTAAAAGGGAGCATCCCTGTCATCTTTGGTTACTATGTGCTCAATAATCCTGGAATAGCCCTTGGTGCAGGTTTTCTATCTATTCTGGGCCATATCTTTCCCGTTACCCTTAAATTTAAAGGGGGAAAGGGCGTCGCTACGAGCTTTGGAGTTCTCCTCGCTGCCTTTCCTCTTCCAGGGGTTGTTGCTGTATCTATATGGCTGACGGCTATGCTCGTCTGGAGATATTCATCCCTTGGAGCACTAATATCCTTCGGTGCCCTGCCTCTCATCATGGCTTTCGTACAGAGGGAGTTCCAGGCCGTGTTATTCTCCTTCCTCCTGCTCCCGTTAATCTATTATCGACACGGTGAAAATATAGCCAGATTATTTGGAGGCACCGAGAGAAAGATAGGGGAAAGATGAAAGCTATAAAAACCCTCATAATAACCCTCACCATTCTATTTACCTCACCACTCTTAGGTCCTCTATTAGCCCAACAGCCGCTGAATGCGGAAACAGACCCAATTCCGTCTTTAATAGAAAAGGAATGGCAAAACCGCCTTGGCTATCTACAAGATGGTGACAGGGTTAAGGCTGCTGCTTCAATCGAAAAGATAAAAAAGATAAAGCTTGAGCTGGGCGTAGACAACTTAGATCTGGTATCCATGGCATTGTTGATTGAGGCAGAGGAGGATATGGCAAAGGGGAATGTTGATTCCGCCATTGAGAATGCTTATGCTGCAAGGGAGATATCACCTGACTATTCCGCCTCTTATTATCATATCGCAAAGTTTTTATTCTTAAGGGATAAGTCTGTAATAGCTGCCCTAAGCAGCTACATAGACGGTATTATTGTCTCCTGTAGAGATTTCTGGAATATATTTTATTTAGCAGGCACCCTTGTAATTATCCTTCTCCTGTCCCTGATCTCATCCTTCGTAATATTTTTTATATATTTGCTGATAAGATATATACCTCTTATAGAACATAATCTCAACGAATGGGCAGGCATAGCATTAAAGAGATACTCAATAATAATGATCATTATTGCAATCTCCTCGCTTCCTCTCCTGTTGGGAAGAGGCATTATCTGGCCCATAATCTTCTGGTTAATGCTGGTCTGGATATATATGGGAAAAAGAGAAAAGACAATTGGCATTTTCTTTTTCCTTGTCGCAGGATCAGCAACCTTACTACTTCCGCTTTCAGGATCCTTTTTTTCTTCAGGCGGATCCAGGGGACTTGAGGCAATGAATAAGATATTCCGGGGAGAGTGGATATCTCCATCAGGCAGATATGGGGATATTGCCAATGAGGAGAAAGAAGATTGGAAGGGATATTTTTCTGCGGCAATATCCATGAAGATGCAAGGGCGTCTTGACGATGCCCTCCGCTATTACGAGGAGGCCCTAACCAAAAATCCAGGCTCTCCAAAGATATTAAATAACATAGGAAACATCTATTTTTACAAAAAAGATTACGAAAAAGCCATTTATTTTTATAAGTCCGCAACAGAAAAGGACAAACGGCTTGTCTCCTCCCATTACAATATGAGTCAGGCATTAAGGGAGATGCTCTCCTTTGATGAGGGAAATAAAAAATTTGAAGAGGCAAGGGGATTAAATAAAGAACTTGCCGATCTTTATGCAAAAAAATCGACATTAAGCTATCAACATCTTGTTATAGATGAGAACTTTTCAATCCTTGACCTTTTTGAAAAGGCAATTTCCTTTAAAGGGCTAAACGAAGACCATGTCCTGTTGAATATCTCCCTATTTGTAAATGGGATCCATCAACCATTTTTTCAGGTATCCTTGGTTATCCTGGTTATCTTGATGGCCTTATTTTCGTCCCATCTCCGCAAGAAGGGAATCCTCTCTACCTGCTGCCCTGTATGCGGCAGGGCTGTATGCAGGAAGTGTCATAGATATATCTATGACATCAAGGTCTGTAATAACTGCCTCTCTATGCTGAAGAAAAGACAGGAGGATAAAAAGACCATCAAGGGGATTAAAGATATAAAAGAAATCTGGACCAGGGCAAAGCGGAAGGAGAGAAGGGCAAGCATCCTTGCCGGGATAATACCGGGCACAGGACATCTTCATACGGACCGTTTTGTTAAGGGATTTATAATAAATCTTATATTTATTGCTCTGATCTGGGCGTGGTATGTAGGATGCACCTTCACTAAGAGTTCATTATCTTCGTCCTTGATACCGCAATATTTCAGGAATATCTTTTATCTATCTCTCCTTTTATTAATACTTGGATATTCAGTATTAGATATATATAGATCAAGGGAATACACCTAGTGCTTAGTTGCAATAATATTCGTTATTAATTTATGTTTGTCATTCCCGAGGGTTTAAACGGGAATACGGTTTTTAGAAACTATATCCCCGATAAGAACATTCGGGGATGACATCTTTTTTTCGTCTATGGTTATTATTGCAACTAAGCACTAGGGAAGGGAAAAATTAAAAAGTATTTTTACAATTTTATTTTTACTTGCTTTGGATATTTCATATGGCACTGGAAGGAACACTTAAGGAATTCGGGCTTGCAGACATATTTCAGCTGATATTCCATCAAAGGAAGACAGGCACACTTACGATAAAGTGGGAGAAGAAGAAGGCCTCTGTCTTGTTTGATAATGGAATGATAGTATCTGCAGAATCCTCAGAAAGGTTAGGACCCGATCGCATAGGGGAGATCCTTCTCAGGGCAGAGAAGATCGCAAAAGAGGATCTGAGGGAGGCACTAAGCAGGCAGAAGGATACCGGGGGAAAACTGGGCCAAATACTTGAAGAGATGGCATTAATAACAAGAGGAGACCTTCAGGGGGCGCTTAGGCTCCAGGTTAGAGAGACGATCTTCCAGCTCTTCCGTATAAAGGATGGGGAATATACCTTTGAGCAGTCAGATGTTGAATATGACAAGGTTTATCTCTCTCAGATATCAACTGAATTTATACTGATGGAGGGGATAAGGAGGATTGATGAATGGCCCTTTGTTGAGAAGATGATATCTAGCCTTAACATCATCTTCGAGACGAATCCAGATAAAAAGCTGGACATACCGCTACAAAAGGAGGAGAGAAAGGCCCAGCCAAAGGAGGACGACGATTTTGGCATAACAGAAAGTGAGGGAGGACTAAGCCAGGGAGAGATTAAGATATACAACCTGATAGATGGTAATAGGGATGTAAGTGCGATTGTTGCCATTAGCCAGATGGGTGATTTCGATGCGTGCAAGGCGCTTTCAAATCTCCTTATGGGTGGGTATATAAAAAGGGTTGAGGTCACAGAAGAGGAACATGAGCGCAGGAGGCCATCTCCCATAACTGCCGGCCTCAATGAGATCCGCTCTCGATATGGGGGACTGACAGATATATTGGTCCTTTTTTCAGGGATAATAATCCTGGGTATTACGTTACTGACAATGAGCTTTGAGCCAATCAATTCTAATCTCTTTAATGGACTTATATACCCTCATATAACAAAAAACAGGATCGAGAGGATAAGGCAGGCGGCCAATATATATCGTTTAAATAGAAGAGATCTGCCGGACAAGATTAGGGAATTGATAGAGGCAGGATACATCGAACGTAAGGAGACCATAGATGCCTGGGGTGAAGAAATGATCATTAAGAGAGAAAGTGAAGGCCTGATAGTTAAAAGCAAAGGCCGTGACAGGAAGGAGGGAACCGAGGACGATCTAGATTAGTTGACATAATATATCTTATACGAAGTTATAAAAATATCTAAATTTCGGTGGAATGATGCATTGGCATCATAATATTTAGCTTTACAAGAGGCTCTAATTTCATACAATTTCTTTTTTATGTTTTCAATAAGTTAGTTATGCTAAACTAATATAGCACATTAGATATATTGTATAACTATTTGAAATGACGTTTTATTTATGATTTCAAATCTACTAAAAAGACTCAAAAATGAGCTATACATCGATCTCTACGGTGCTAAGCTGATATTATTTGAGATTGCCGAAAAGACCTCGGCTAAGGTGGGATCAATAAAGAGATCTATTCAGGCCTCTGAGCTCGACTCAAAGATCGACAAGGAATATGAGGTGCTCGGGTTAAAGATATGGAATCTGCTAAATGAAGGCAGGGTTCCCCTTGAAGGTACGACGGGGGTATTGGACAGCGTTAACAGGTTGCGTAGCCTGAAGCAGACCCTTTTGAGGTTCGAAGAAGATATGGCCTATTTCAGTGATGGAATGCTTATCAGTAAGGTCCTCGAACTCAAGGAGGGACTAAAGAACGGCTCTGCAGCTTTAGAGACAATTACTATAGCTAAGGATTCCCCGCTAGTCCAAGCAAAGGTCAGCGACTTGAAACTACCGCCGGGTCTGCTAATTATCTTAATTAAGAGGTCAGGTCACGTACTAATCCCTAGTGGAGCAACGGAATTAATCGGGGGCGATTCGCTAATGATGATGGGATACAAGTCACACATAGATGAAACAATAAAACTGCTTGGCAAGGTTTGATGTTGCCGGCTCAACAATTAAATTGTTAACTTTATGCTGAAAAAGAGATATTTACTGGCCCTATTCTTATCGGTCTCTACCCTCATTATTGCCGCCATTTTTATATACGGCGGTGGCGGGAAAGAGCGACGCTACAAGACTGCAAAGGTTGAGAGGGGTAGCATATCCTCTGCCATATCAGCAACCGGAAGGATAAATCCATCAATTACGGTCCAGGTCGGGACCCAGGTATCCGGGATTATAAAAAACCTTCATGCCGATTTTAATTCCGTTGTAAAAAAGGGTGAGGTTATTGCAGAGCTTGACCCTGCCATCTTTATCGCACAGCTTGATCAGATAAAAGCAAGGCGTGCAAGTGCCATTGCAAATGCGGAGCGGGCAAGAGTAACACTTGCTAATACTAGAAAAGAGATGGCCAGGGCCAATGAACTCTTTTCAAAGAACCTTATATCTCAGAGCGAAAGGGATACTGCCCAGACAAACTTTGATTCAGATCTAACTGCACTTAATGCTGCTCAAGCCAAGATTAAAGAAGAGGAGGCTGCAGAAAGGCTTGCCAGGCTGAACCTGGACAATATCGTTATCACTTCCCCGATAGACGGGATAGTCATATCGAGGAATGTAGAGATAGGCCAGACCGTTGCCGCATCACTACAGGCCCCTACCCTCTTCACCATAGCCAACGATCTCAGCGAGATGGTGATAGACACAAATGTTGATGAGGCTGATATAGGCAGGATAGAGGTCGGACAACCTGCCTCTTTGACAGTCGATACTTATCCGCAAGACCCCTTTAAGGGAACGGTTTCAAAGATATATAATCAGCCCAGCATATCTCAGAATGTAGTAACATATAATGTGGTAATAAATGTTAAGAACCCGGGATTAAAGTTAAGGCCTGGGATGACAGCCAATGTAACTATTATAATAGGACAAAGAGATAACGTGCTTAAGATACCCAATGCAGCGCTCCGGTTCAGACCTCCTGATTTAAAGGAGAGACTAGAAGGCCCTTCCTTCCAGCCTCTCACCACTATCTGGGTCTTTGAAAAAGATATCCTAAGCCCAGCCCGGGTTAAGCTCGGCATATCTGATGGCCAGAATAGTGAGGTAATATCAGGGGATATCAAAGAGGGACAGGAGATTGCCATTGAGATTAATAAATCCTCGGTATCCTCTAAGCGTCCGGCAGCATTCAGGTTCTATTGAAAGATATGACTTCTGGGCTAATCAGGATGGAGGAATTACGTAAGGTTTACAAGATGGGATCAGTGGATATTTATGCCCTCAGAGGGATATCGTTGCATATTGACCGTAAGGAGTTTGTCTCCATAATGGGACCTTCCGGATCAGGCAAATCGACCTTGATGAATATAATAGGATGCATGGACAGGCCGACAGACGGAAGGTATCTCCTTGAAGGGGTGGACATAAGAAGCCTTGGTAATGACGAGTTGGCACAGATCAGGAATAAGAGGATCGGATTTATTTTCCAGGGGTTTAATCTCCTTCCAAGACACACTGCCCTGGAAAATGTCGAGCTGCCCTTATTATATAGCGGCATCGCAGGAAAACAGCGAAGAGAGAGGGCGATGGAGGCATTATCGAAGGTAGGGCTGGCAGGCCGGGCAGGCCATTTTTCAACTCAACTCTCAGGCGGTGAACAGCAGAGGGTTGCAATAGCCAGGGCACTGGTAAAGAATCCTCCACTGATACTTGCAGATGAACCAACCGGGAACCTGGATTCAAGGACAAGTAATGAGGTAATGGAGATCCTTCAAACCCTTAATGAGAAGAGCGAGATTACTATCATCCTTGTTACCCATGAGCATGATATTGCCCTATTTTCCAGGAGGATAATAAGGCTTAAGGATGGACAGATCGAGTCAGACCAATTGATTAAGGATCAGATAAGGGTAGGAGAACTTGCCGGAGACAAAAGATGAGGGGAATAAACCAGATATATGTCGTAATAAAGATAGCACTCAGGGCATTAGGAAGAAATAAGATGCGCTCTGCACTTACAATGCTCGGTGTAGTGATAGGGGTCGGGGCCGTCATTGCTATGGTGGCTGTGGGCCAGGGGGCATCAAAGGCCGTACAAGCACAGATCGCCAGCATGGGATCGAATGTATTGATGGTTCATTCCGGATCCTCCTTTCATGGAGGGGTAAGGGGCGGTGCCGGGAGCGTGACAACCCTTACAGAAGATGATGCAAAGGCAATAGAAAAGGAAAGCTCTGCTGTAGACCTTGTAGCCCCAACCCTAAGAACCGCTACACAGGTGATAAGCAGTAACCAGAACTGGTCCACCATGATAATTGGGACAACTCCATCTTATCAATTTGTCAGATCATGGCCTGTTGAATCAGAATCAGGAAGCTTCTTCAAGCAGTCTGACCAGGATGGGGCATCCAAGGTTGCAGTACTCGGAAAGACTGTCTCGGATAATCTCTTCGGATCGCAGGATCCGGTTAATCAGACTGTAAGGATCTGGAAGGTACCCTTCCGTGTAATCGGGGTCCTTTCCGTTAAGGGGCAGTCGGCACAGGGACAGGATCAGGATGATATAGTTATAGTGCCTCTCTCCACAATGCAAAAGAGGATACTCGGCGTCACCAATATAGGTTCCATCTTTGTCTCTGCAAGAACTCCTGAAGATACGTTTATTGCCCAGCAGCAGATAACCGACCTCTTAAGGCAAAGACACCATATCCAGCCCGGGCAGGATGACGACTTCTCAATAAGGAATTTCACAGATGTAGCCGCAACGGCTGATGCTACCACAAGAATACTTACCATCCTCCTTGGTAGTATTGCCTCGGTGTCACTAATCGTTGGCGGTATAGGGATAATGAATATCATGCTTGTATCGGTTACAGAAAGAACGCGTGAGATCGGGATAAGGATGGCAGAAGGGGCAATGGAACGTGATATCTTAATCCAGTTCCTGGTTGAATCTGCTGTTATATCTATCCTGGGAGGACTGATAGGTATATTGCTTGGCACCGGAATATCATACCTTATTTCAAGCTTTGCCGAGTGGCCGACACTCATTTCCAAAGGATCAATAATCCTCGCCTTCCTCTTCTCGGGCTCAGTGGGGCTCTTTTTCGGTTTTTATCCTGCCTTAAGAGCCTCCAGGATGGACCCTGCAGAGGCGCTGAGGTATGAGTAATCTGGGCAAGAGAGCGGTAAGCGGTGATGCTATAATTAACCTTCTTCAACTACTCCCTCCTAAGATTTCATGCCCCGTTATTTTGAAATCGTGATCAAATGTAAAAACCTTGCCGATCCCCAACCTTTTCATTGTCTCAAAAGAGGTGCAATCAGTGAAACTGAAGGAATGCTCCTTGTATTTTTTGAAAGTCTCCAAGGTGCCCGAGAATATCTCATCCGTAACCCTTATCATCCGTATCACTTTGCTCGTAAGGATACTGTCACCGCTATTAACTGCTATATCCACTCCTGCTCTTGCTTTAAGGAGCGTAAGAAGTTCGTCAATGACATAGTCGGTGGTAAAAAGCAAGGCATCCTGTTTTTTCAAAACCTCCCATACCTTCACCGCCGCCTTGAAATTATCATCCTTCTTATTGAAGAGGGCCGCCCATGCAGATGTGTCAACAAATACCTTGCTCATTTCTTTATGCCGTAAAGGTAATAATCAACCTTCTTTGAAAGCCCTTTCTCTCCATCAAAAGATCCTATAGCCTTGTTAAGCGGGTCATCTTTCCAGCGGTTGCTGTCACCCTTAGAGATCTTCAGATATTTCTCTACCGCCCTTCTTACCAGTTCGGCCATGGATATACGCTCCCTTTTGGCCTCCATGTCCATCTCCATAAGCAGGTCATCAGGGAAATGGAATTGTATCTTTTTAGTCATTGCCATGCCAATCACCTCCATCTCATTATAAGTATAATTATAATGCTAATGATTGTCAACAATTTCCCTCAAAAGCCTGCGTCCTTTTTCTGCCCTTCTGAACTCCTATTTGTGATCCTCCCATACCGGTATTGTAGTTTATGGCACCATGATCACCTCTGGTGATAACATCATAAACCACCATGTTTGGCAGCATTTATTAGTATACCTACTGACTTCCTGTGGGTAAGCCAGCGCTTTTTTTCACATGAAAATACCTTGTCTACCCCATCCCCGCCAACGCCCCCTCTTATCCCCCCTCTTTAATCAAAGAGGGGGAAGGGGGAGTTGAATGGGAGGGAATAAATGCTTCCTCTCCATCAGGGAGAGGGCTGGGGTGAGGGTGGGATACAGATCATTTCTTCAATTCCAGCCGGATTCTTTTTGCCCAATTGTAATTCCTGCACTCGCCCAGTTCGCAGGCCATTTTCCAGCATAGACGGTTCTCCGATAGGGAAATACGGGAAGTGCCCTTTTCCTCCCAATGCATGATTGCAAGACGCGACCCCATCTATTCCTCCCGGATAGGATACAGATTGTATATATGTTCAGTTATTTTTTAGGGACGTATATCTGTCGATTCTTCGACCGCCCAAGTCCTTAATTTGTTAAATTTATAAGAGGAATGAGGAATCAGGTAAAAAGCCTATAGGTATAATAGCGTAGAGTTATATGTTGCACAAAAATCTTATTGACATTTCAAAAAGTTAGGTATAATTTAGGACAAAAAGAGATATTAAGTTTTAGTATGAACTAATAATTCTGGTGGATTATGCCTGCTAAGCCACCCACTCTTGCTAAAATAACCCGTCCAAGATATTCGGAGATCTTTCCGAGGAAGAGGCTTTTTGATCTTCTTGATAAAATCCCCGGGCGATCTGTAATCTGGGTCACGGGGCCGCCAGGGGCAGGCAAGACTATCCTTGTAAGCAGCTATGTAGATTTCTGCGTCCTCCCCTGCCTCTGGTATCAGATCGACAAAGGTGATGCGGATATTGCCACATTCTTCTATTATATGAGGATAGTTGCATCAAGGGGTTCGCCCCGTAAAAAACCCCTCCCCCTGTTGACACAGGAATATATGCCAGGACTCTCCACCTTTACGAATCGTTGGTTTGAGGGGCTTTATTCAAGGCTAAAGACGCCCTCATTGATGGTTTTTGATAATTTTCAGGATGTGCCGTCAGGCTCACCCTTTCATGAGGTGATGCGAAATGGATTTGAAGTTATTCCTGAGGGGATCAAGGTAATCGCCATCAGCAGAAGAGAGCCGCCTGCTGAATTCGCCAGGCTTCGGGCAAATAACTTACTGGAAGTAATTGGCCAGGATAAGGTCAGGTTCAGCATGGAGGAGTCAGCAAAGACTATGCGCCTTAAGCTGAATAAAAGAGGAACGAAGGAGGTCATCAGAGAGATATATGAAAAATCAGACGGCTGGGCTGCAGGGCTTATCCTTATGCTCGAAAAGATTAAACATGGTGGGCACGAAGGCCGGAAGCTTGATATAGCGGCTATTGATACTATCCATGACTATTTTCAATCAGAGATACTTGGCAAGCTGGACAATGAGACCAGAGATTTTCTCCTTAAGACGGCGATACTCCCACATATGGACTCCCATATGGCAGAGCGGCTTACCGGAGTAAGCCGGTCGGGACAAATATTATCAGATTTAAGCAGAAATAATTGCTTTACCGAAAAACGGTTCGATAAAGATCCTATGTATAAATATCATTCTCTATTCCGGAAATTCCTCCTGTCTAAGGCCAGGGATCATTTTACCGGAGAGGAGATGATTTCACTTAAGAGAAAGGCTGCCTTGCTCCTGGATGAAGCGGGCAAAAGCGAGGATGCCTTTGGTCTGTTCAGAGATTCATTAGAATGGGACGGATTAGTCGGCCTTATATTAAGGCATGCACAGGCACTCTTACACCAGGGAAGGATGAGGGTCCTGGAGGAATGGATATTGTCCCTTCCCCCGGAGAGGGCCGATAGAGAACCTTGGATCAAATACTGGCTCGGCCTGTGCCGCATTAATTTTAATCCTATGGAGGGCCGCACTCAACTTGAGAGGGCATTAGAACTTTTTAAAGCTGAAAGTAACCCCGCCGGGGTCTATCTGTCCTGGTCCGCGATCGTAAATTCATTTACATTTGGCCTTGATGATTTAAAATCTTTGGATGTATGGATCCCGATGCTGGGCGAGCTTATGAAAACATTTGGGGGGTTCCCATCTGAAGAGATAGAGGCCAGGGTTTCATCAAGTATGTTTATGGCCCTGGTCTACAGGCAGCCCCGGCATCCGGATTTCGCGTTATGGAGAACAAGGGCGCTTGATCTTTCACGGAAATTGGAAGACATACATCTTAAGGCCCTTGTTATTTCAAACTATGCGCTATACAACTTAAATACAGGGAAACTGGAAGAAGCGGCAATTGCCATCGATTCGTACAGGCGTCTTGTCCATTCCAGCAATCCACCTCCAATAATTGTTTTACAGATGAAATGGATAGAGGCGATGTATTCAACATATACCGCCACTCATGAAGATTGCATGAAAACAGTTTTAGAGGGGCTTAAGTTGTCCGCCTCCACAGGGGTCCATGTAATGGATTTCCTGCTGATGGGACAGGGGACATTAAGCGCCCTTGATGCCTGTGATCTCAAGGCAGCGGAAAAACTTCTTGAAAAGATTGCCTCTGTATGTGGCGGCGAGGCATTAAGAGGCAAGGGATATTATCGTTATCTCCTCGCCTATCATGCCCTTATCAGCAGGGATATAGAGCAGGCCGTAATGCATGCGGATGAGGCCTTGAAGCAGGCGATAAGCACAGGTTTTCTCCTGGCGGTCTCCTTATGTCACCTTGAAAATGCCCATGTTATGCACGCCTTAGGGGAAGATCGCAAGACATTACGCCATCTCAGAGAAGGCCGTAAGATCGGCCGGGAGATCAATTACAGGTATGCTGAATTTATAGCCCTTTTGACGGAAGCGCTATTCGCCTTTGACCGGGGAAAGGAGGATGCGGGGATTTCCGCCCTTCGCAAGGCCCTGGCATTGGGAAGGGAATGCGGATACATGAACACACATACATTGCCCCCAAAGAGCATGGCAAGGCTCTGCTGTAAGGCGCTTCAGGCCGGTATAGAGACCGGGTATGTGCAGTGTCTGACAAGAAAGAGAAATCTTATTCCTGAAAGACTGCATCTGGATGTTGAAGACTGGCCCTGGCAGGTAAAGGCATATACCCTCGGAAGGTTCTCCTTTGTGAGAGACGGCAGGCCTATTTTATTCCCGAAGAAGACCCAACATAAGCCCCTGGAACTTCTAAAGGCAATAATAGCCTTAGGAGGCAGGGATGTATGCCAAGGACATATTATTGACATCCTTTGGCCGGACGCCGACGGGGATGCGTCGCAAAAGGCATTTAAGATTACCCTGCACCGCCTGAGAAACCTAGCTGGTGATTCGGACTCTGTCAACTTTCGGGATGGGAAGGTTTCACTTGACAGCCAATACTGGTGGGTTGATACATGGGCCTTTGAGCGCTTCATGGGGAGGGCAGAGGCGGCATTAAAAGATGGAACCAAAGAAGAATCAATAGCCTTCTTTGAAAGGGCTATTGCCTTGTACAAGGGGGCGTTCCTGCAAGGCGACCATGCCATACCAAAGATTGCATCCCAAAGTGATAAATTGAGGAGCAGGTTCTTAAGGGGTGTAAACAACCTGGGCAGACTGTTTGAAGGGAAAGGTGACATCGATAAGGCCATAGACACCTTCAAAAAGGGGATAGAGACCGATGCTGTTGCAGAGGAATTCTATCAACATCTCATGACCTGCTATCAGAGGCTCGGGCGTAAGGCCGAGGCCATAGCGGTCTACATCCGTTTGAAAAATACCCT
>CAYZUL010000044.1:0-23439 GCA_964481895.1 uncultured Nitrospirota bacterium
ATCGCAGAATACATCGAGATTTTCTATAACCGGCAACGGCGACAGAAAAGACTAGGATATTTATCCCCAGCAGTCTATGAACAAAAGTTTTATGAAAGGCAACTTGTAGCATGAGTCTTTTCGTGTCCACTATTGACGGCAGAGGTCAATATAAACCAGGTGAAATTGTACTCGTAAATTTTCCGTTCACTGACCTGGTATCCTCTAAGGTAAGACCAGCCATCATTATAAAGGTTATAGGAGAAGATGTAATAATCCTTGGAATATTTTCAAAAATACCGGATAAGGTTTAGATTCATGTTTTGTTGTCGATGAAACTGCCGTGTATTTTACAAAAACAGGCCTCAAAAAGAAATCTATTATAAAGACAGAGAAGATAGCTGTGATTCATAGTTCAAATATCAGGAAGGTATTAGGCTCCTTGCCTGATAATATCTTTAACATGGTGAAAACAAACCTGAAAAAGACCCTCGAGTTAGAATAATAACTCGACCTGATTATTACATCCCTTGAATTGCCATTCTTGAGGACGGGTTGGGGTCTGGCTTTCCGCCTTCCAATGGGCTGCGCTATGCTGGCTGCTGGACAAAGCCGGCAGGTAAAAAAGAGGAAATGAGGCAGCCTCCCAGATGCCTATTTTGAGACTACCTTTTCCAGTGGGAGATTTTCGATGGAGATATTAACGAGGTCTGAAAGCCCAAGTTTTTCGCTCGCATCAAGGATTTCTATTCCTACAATATGCCCGTTTTCATCGAGGTCTACGGTAACACCCTCCTCGATATCCATCGAGTCTGCTATCTTGACCTCTCTTAGCCTTATGTATAAGGCATCAACATCTTTACTATATTCAATTTTCATGTCAGTCTCCCTTGAACGGCTTCTTTCTCATTGTAACCGTAATTACCAGTATCTGATCAGATATGTCATATTGTATTTGAATCGGAATATAAAAATGTGTATCATAGAATCATGAAAACTACAATAGATATTCCAGAAACTGATTTAAAAGAAGCACTAAAGTACACAGGCGCAAAGACCAAGCGTGAGGCAGTGGTGTGCGCTCTTAAGGATTTCAATAGAAGGCATAGACTTGCCGAGCTTGCTAAAATACTGGGCACATTCAAGGACTTTATGACCCAGGAAGACCTAAAAACTATGCGAGAAAATAAAAAGTGGAAGAAAGTGAAATAGTCCTGATCGATACCTCCGGTTGGATAGAAGCCCTTCGCTTTACAGGAAGGACGGAAGTTCGAGAACGTATACAGAAACTTATGACTGATGGCAGGGCGGCATGGTGCGATATGGTGGCAGTGGAACTATGGAATGGGGCAAAGGGCGATTATGAGAAACAACAATTGGCAGAACTGGAGAAAGAAATTACCTGCTTACAAACTACTCCGGAGGTATGGCGTATGGCCCGTATGTTAGCGCAAAAATGCAGGCAGGCAGGACAAACAGTTCCATCTGCAGACCTTGTTGTTGCAGCCTGTGCGTTTTATCATAAGGCTGGAATAGAGCATCGTGATGCACACATTGATTTTATAATAGAGGCTTATACCGCTGGTAAAAGAAGGGGCTTATAATAACAGTCGTCAGCCGAACTGGACACTCTGCACCTAGCTCCTCCAGTCTTTTTATCACCAACACTTGTGTTAATAATAAGGCAAATAAGACACTGAAATCTACATCATTACCTTACTAGGTTGAGAGGGATGATGGTCAGGTCTACGCTCTGGACAAATACAACAAATGGAAATGGAATTATCAAAAGGTAATTTTGCAATGACATCGCAAAGAAGGCACCGGAACTAGAGAAAGAAATATATTGAGACCCGTGGCTCATTATAGAGGTGGGTGCATGTGATCCATCAGAAGATTGAGTTAGCTTGACCGGATATATATAATCTGATAAATTATCTTATATAATATCAGATAATGGAGGAGATAGTGAAGTCGAAATTATCAGCCACGGTGGAGGAGCCCTTAATTCAGTTTCTGGACTCACTTCCCGGAAAAAATCGTTCTGAGAAACTGGAACGTGCATTGCTGATTCTAAGGCAGTGGCATGAAGATCGCCAGCTCCGTCAAGAGCTTGCGAAGGTTTCCGAAACAGAGAGAGAGAGGCAAGAGCGGGAAGATTGGGAACGGATAATGGAGGAGGCCATGTGGAGCGAATAGTTCGGGGAGAGGTATGGGTCATAGAGCCGTTGACACATCCAAAACCCCGTCCTGCGATCATCTTCAGTATCAATCCAGTGAATGATCTCTGTCCCGATATAATTGTCATTCCAATTACCACGAAACCCGGCCCCCTCCGTATCCTCCTGCCTGAGGCGCCTGATGTAACAGGACTCAAGCAGAAGAGCTACGCAAAGTGCGAAACACTTGGTCCTGTTCACAAATCAAGGCTTAAGAGTAGGATAGGGAACATTCCATCACAGCATATGGTTAAAATAGAGGCCGGCGCCAAAAGGGTTCTGGGTTTAAGGTAGTAAAGAGCGTTTTCCCGTAAGGAGATTATGCTAAGAGGCCCGCAGTCCACTACCGAAGCGGTTACTGTAGCAGGCTGTAAAGGCGTGGAGCAGGTAGTCTTGTTTTCTCTGGTTACCGCCTCAATCGCTTTTGCGATCAGTGCGGCAGGGCTCTTTGAAGGGATGCGAGAGCAATTGATATTATGGAATCCCTGGCTTGGAAAACTTGCAAGCTGCGGGTATTGCCTGGGCCATTGGATTTCATTTGGACGTGTAGTTATTTACCAACCAAGAATCCTTCGGGCAAAGAAGGATTCGGTCTTATTGGGTGCTTGGAAGGTATCTGAAGTTCAATAAGTAAAAATATGTTCATTAACCATGAAGATAGGAGGACTAGGCATGGACAAAAGACCTAAGGTTTGTATTGACCGCGTTCTGCCGCGAGATTTGATGCGTTTCCAACTAACAGTGCGGGGGCGCGCAGGCCGCCTACGCGCGATATCGCCGATCGGCAAGGCGTGGATGAACGGCTCAAACTTACGAGTCCGATTCATGGGCGGCACCCCGGCCGAACAGGCCGTGGCACGCGAGCAAGCCGGCTGGTGGGCGCAGGTTGCCAACCTCAAATTCGATTTCAACAACGCGTCTGACGCGGAAATACGCATAACATTTGATACCAATGACGGCGCATGGTCTTATATTGGAACCGACTGTCGAAGCATTCCGCTAAACGAGGCTACAATGAATCTCGGCTTCCTGGACGGCGGGACTGCTGCACATGAATTTGGCCACGCTATCGGGTTGGCGCATGAACATCAAAACCCTGCCGGAGGCATCCAGTGGAACGAGCAGGTTGTTATCCGCGAGTTGGCAAAATCCCCCAACTTCTGGGATGAGGAGACAACCCGCCACAATGTCCTGCGCAAATACAGCGCTGATCAGATCAATGGCACGGCGTTCGACCAAGATTCAATCATGCTCTATTTCTTCCCTGCCTCATGGACCTTGAACGGAATCGGCACCAAGGCCAATGAAATTATCTCGCGCATGGACAAGCAATTCATCGCCGGAGCCAAGATGTACCCCCGAACCGGCGTCACAGTTTCAGGCGCAACTGAACTGAAGATCAATCCAAAACGGCGCACTCAGGCCTCCATCGGCAAACCGGGCGAGGAAGACCTCTACAAGTTCACTGCGGAGGCTGACGGCCGCTATGTTATCGACACACGCGGCCCAACCGATATAGTCATGAAGCTTTTCGGCCCCAACAGCGAGACAGCGCTCATAGCCGAAGACGACGACAGCGGCATAGACACAAACGCACGCATCTCCGCCGACCTTGTTGCCAGTACATATTTTGTGCAGGTGCGTCATTACAATCGCGCCGGTGGCACTGGAAACTACTCGATAAAGGTGCGCAAAATGTGATGGGCCGTAAAGTAGAATTAAGTCGATAATAATAAAGGAGGTTCTTATGTCAAGGAAGGCTTTACTTGTCGGTATCAACGACTATAAACAGATCAACGATCTAAGCGGATGTATCAATGATGTGACTAATATGCGAGATGTGCTTATGAAGTATTTCGGCTTCACAGTCCCTGATATCAGGGTACTGGTGGATAGCAGGGCCACAAAGAAGAGTATCCTGGATCGTCTCAAATGGCTCCTGAAAGGGGCAAAGAAGGGAGATACGCTTATTTTTCATTATTCAGGTCATGGCACCAATGTGAGGGATAGGGACGGGGATGAGTTAAAAGACCACATGGATGAGGCTATATGCCCCTGGGATACCAGTTGGGATGGGGGACTCATCCTTGATGATGATCTATATAACATATTTCAGGGCTTATCAAAAGGCGTATCACTGGAGGTGATCCTCGATGCATGCCATTCGGGCAGTGGTACCAGAGAGATAATATCGATGAAGGATATGAAGATAAGGTTTCTCCCTCCCCCGGTGGATATTGAATGCAGGATAGAAGAGGGTATAAAGACAAAAGGCTTTGGCGCAAAGTCCCAGCTCAAGGTCTTAAACCATGTCCTCTGGGCAGGATGTAAAGATAACCAGACCTCTGCTGACGCCATGATAGGAAATAGTTATAATGGCGCCTTTACATATTATTTCTGCAGGCATATCAGGGATACCCAGGGGAAATTGACCCGTGGAGATTTAATAAGGAGGGTAAGGGCATCCCTGAGGCATGAAGGCTATTCCCAGGTACCGCAATTGGAGAGCCCTGAAGGAAGGGCCAAGGAGATGCTATTTCAGGGGTAAGAGAGATAGAGGCAAAGAAATTGGAGGAGTTGATATATGGCAGATGAAAAGGATAAGAATTCTAAAGAAGATGAGAAATTTGAAGGGGGATTAGCCTCTGAGACCATTATATCACTATCCCAGGCTTTATTGGCCCCGCTTGATGCAATCTTTAAGGCCCAATTGCATGGCGCCCGTTCCTTCCTGAACATGTTACTGCAGCTTGGGTTCCCGCACAAACCAATAGATGAGGAGGAAGGAGAGGTCACTGAGAAAAAAGAGGGGGCTCCGGGGCCTCCCCTTGCCGCTCCAGAAAAAAAAGAGACCCCCAAGGAATTACCATATAATCTAGAGTTTCATTATGAGGCGATGATTGATGGTAAGGTGCTAAAGCGGAAGGTCTCTGTCCCGGCACTGGCCCTTGTTCCTGTTGCCCCTCTCGCAGTTGAATCTGCCGGATTTAAATTTGGAATGATGATCAAAACAATTGAGCGCCACCGTCAGATCCAGGCGTCGGAGGCAAAGGCTGTTGAGACAGAAAAAGAGAAGGGTTTTGACAGGCACAAAAGACCATGGTTCCTGGTAGATAATCCAATAAGTATGCGAGGTGTTATTGCACCTCCCGTCCAAACAGAAGTAACAAAAGAGACTACACAGGAGTCGACAATCCAGATCGAAGTAAAGGTCGGGAAGATGATGATACCGGCTGGTCTGGATAAACTTCTGACTTCCTTAACACAGACCAGTTATGTTTCGGAAGTTAAAGAAGAAGGTAAATAGAATCAGGCGATATTCGATTAATTAACTGACTAAGACAAGGAGGAAAACATGTCAGACAAAGAGATTGTGCCAGCAGTAGAATTCCAGGCCCTTCCGCTTGAATATATTATTGCCGGGCCGCTGACTGCGGCAGTAAAGGCCCAGGCAGTGGCCGCTGAGGCGACCAGGGGTTTTATCGAGGGTATGCTTACGGCAGATGGAACTACCAAAAAACCGATTACAGTAGATTTCAATGTAAAATATAATTATGTTGACGACACAGGGAAATCAGGCAGCAAGGATCTCTCTGTTAATGCCCCCCTCCTCTCGATTGTTCCAGTTCCTCATCTACGGATTGATTCCCTTTCCGTCAATTTTAAGTACGAAATCACACAAACGGCCAAGAGTTCCCAGGTCTCAGACAGAGGTATTGAATTTGGTGCGCAGTCAGGTGCAATGCTTAGCCCCTGGGTTAGCGCCTCATTAAAGGGCTCTGTCTCCAGCAAATCCGCTGAGGAATCTACAATGAACCGTAGCGGTAGTCTTGAGATCACTATGCACGCCAGCGAATCACCCATGCCGGAGGGTCTTGCCAAGATATTAAATCTCTTGTCAAACTCGATCCAATCCCTGCCAAAAGTATAAGGCTGTGGGTTGGAGGCAATAAAAAAGGGGGTGACTAGCCCCAAGTCTCTAGTCCCTGTTGGATGCAATATGAGTGATCCTCAACCTGGAATACCATTTGAGAAATTTCTTGGGCATCTTGCCCAGGAAATTATCATAGCCGATGCAGAGATGCAGCTTTTGCAGCGGCAGGGCTGGACAGAACTCAATCAAGGATTTCCGCTGGTAGAAGGTTTAGACCATCTTGCATATCTCGGCCTAACCGAGGTCAGGATGAAGTTCTGGTTGATGCCGGTCAAACCTGGCATCTGGTTTCACATAAAACGACTTATCCTCTCTCTTTTTGGCATGCCGGTACCCACCTTCAAGAGGATTTACCGGCTTAATCGCCGATGCAAGGCGGGTAAGGCCGGCCTTGAGATCCTTATAACAATTGGCAGGGACAACAGAGGAGAGGTAAATATTCAATCTATGCCTGCCACAGAAGACATGGAGGGGGCCTATGTCCCTGATCTCTTTAGCAGATAATTGGAAACAGTTTGGCAAAGGCCGTAAATGGAGATGCATTGGCCCAAGATATATTTGTGAGGTTGACGACCCCGGAAACACACCTAATTACGTCCAGATCCCGGAGACGGCTTCAAAAATACGGCGTATCAAGTCTGTATATGCAGGGCGTATAAGGTACGGGCTGCTTGATGAAATGGGAACAGGTCTGGATATACTTGTCGCAAACTCTCTTACAGAATCATTTGGCACGGTTCCCAGCCCGATCTCCACGCAGGAGTTGAGGAACGTGAACAACAATGCAATAGGTATTGATCCCGGTGTTAAACTGGATGAAGTTATCAGATATGTGGCGGCAAAGGCAAGATACCTTGAGAGACGTGAGCCCGGATATGTTAATCCTGTAAATACCCCAGGCCGTATATCCGCCGGCGCCCACCATGTACTAATGTCCACTGCACGCTCGCTGATACCTTCTCCAGCCAATGCCCCCTTAGAACAACGCATTGCCGAGATTACTGACCTGGTCTGCCGTCTTCCGGCAGAATCTTTATACGCTGCTGATCTTGCTGTAAGGTATTTTAACCGTAATTACCCAAAACATCTTAACCAGCCGCCACTGTTAGCAGCTACCTATAATGCAGGTTCTCCAAGACCAGATCCAACGAATATCTGGAATCTAAAACAGTATGGCCAGCATATCGACCGATGGATTGCATATTATAATACAAGCAGGATGCTTTAGACACCCTTTATGAAATCCTATATACTATGAATAAAACCTTCAATAATGGAGTGGAGTGAAATGATCACTTTATGTCACAAATTCATTTTTCTATTGATAGTTTTTGTCCTGATTTCCACGACTATGGCTCGCCCTGTTAACGCCGGCGAACTTCGCCCGTTAGAGATTCCCAATCAGAGACCCTTTTCCCAGGAACAATCTCAGGAATCTCGACAGAAGGTTGATGAGTCAGTATATAAGGATTTTGAAATAAAGATTAAAAATATCAACCATGAAGAAAAGGAAAAATTAATAACAACTTTTACGCGAAAACGAGATGAGGCAAAGAAGAATGATCGGCAGGAAGAAGCCGAACATTACCAAAGGCTCTTAGAGATATTATCGCCAAATTAACGAGGAGAAGGAAAATGAGGTTATACATATCAATATTGTTGGTTTCTTCTTTGGTATTTGTCTTTTGTTTACAGAAGGTTGTTGGGGGGGAGGACATTGCAGATCAATTCGCCTTTAACAAGGTTAAAACTCCCAGCAATGAGAAAGCCCCAGCAATAGACCCGTTTGCTATTAAAGCGGAATATAGACAGGCTCAAGAAAAAACAAAACTTTATGTATGCGGTATCTTAGCTGGACTTGTGCTTTTATCTCTTGTTGTTGTCTTGGGGTTTATTATCCGAACCTCAAATTCTCCTGCACATATAGTCAATGCAAGCGCGCTTATTCTTATAGTTTTTGCATCTATTTTCATTGTCGTCCTTGCGGATACCGAGACGCAACTTACTGCCTCTACGGGAATTCTTGGGGCAATTGCCGGTTATATCTTCGGAACAATGCGGCGCCGAGAAGAAGGACCCGAAAAATTGAAAACCGGGCCGGGTTGAAGTTTAATTATTTAGATTGATCCTCTACAATCTAGTCTGACATCCAGAGACCAAGGTGACAAAAGAATTCCCTAATGGTAAAACAGCATTCCTTGTTATCCATGGCATCGGAGAGCAGAATCCCTTTGAGATATTGGACAGCTTTGCCAGGGGTGTTATTAGTCATCTAAAATCGGGAGACATAGCCTTTAATGCATCACATCAGATCATTGAACGAAAGGGCGCATCAGGATCGGGATGGATAGAAAACTATGTTCGGCTCACATCAGCAGAAGGCAAAGGTATAATTGATATCCATGAATATTATTGGGCATACCTGACAGAGGAAAAGATAACACTATTCGAGACATGGGATTGGGTCGAGCGGACATTAGAGGGGACGAAAAACTTTTACAGGGAAAATGCAGCATTGGCCAGGCGCTATGAGCAGAATGGAAAGATCCATCTCGGATTAGAAGATGCCGCAAGCTATCTGCGCTGGTTGTGGTTGATCTCACCCTTTATCAAACTCGCGGCCTCAATTTTATCTATCTCCCGTCCGGCACGATCATCAATGATCCATGGCCTGATAAAAGGCATTGAAGACTATCTAAGACCAATGATTGTTGAATACATTGGCGATATCGCCATTTATACGACAATGGATGAAAAGTCCCGGTTCTTCCGGCTCCGACAGCAGATCCTTGCCGAATCTCAGGCCCTCCTTGAGTCGATCCTGGACGATGACTATAACCGCGTAATTATTGCCGGCCATTCATTGGGAAGCGTCATTGCCTATGATACATTAAACAGGCTCAATATCAGGGCGAATCTTCCCGTCGGGGCAAAACTCCGGATTGAAAAGCTAAAAGGGTTAATCACCTTCGGTTCACCCCTTGATAAGATCGCCTTCTTTTTCCGGGGGCATACCAAAAAGGACCAGTGGATCAGGCGCCGGATAATAGATCATCTTCATTCATTTAAGGCGAGACCTTTCGATTTTGACAGGGTTCCATACAAACTTACCAATACAATAAGCCACAAGCTGGATGATATCCTCTGGGTCAATTACTATAACGAAAATGATCCGATCAGCGGGCATCTCGATTTTTATCAAATTCCCGATAAAGATAATATTAAAATAGAACTTCCTGGCCCATGGGGCATTGCTCATGTACAATATTGGGATTGTCCTGGATTTTACAAGGATATAGCTAAAAGATTTTTATAAGAGATTTGCTTCAGAAGGAGGAAAGTATGGTTAGGCGAAAATTACTTATAGTTGCTTTGGTTCTCATAACTTTCGGATGTGCCACAGTCCCGAGGGAGTCGGTAGAACTCTCAAGTCTGGTAGGTGAGATGATTTCAAGTGCAAAGGTTTCTCATGTGAATATGGTCAACCGGCATTTTGATTATTTGAGATCCGATGTGGAATATTTGGCATTTCACGATTATAAAGGAGCCCTTCTGGAAAATGTGCGGAGAGGGTTAAAGAAAAACGATCCTAATTTTACCGAACTCTCTCTCGATCAATACGACAAGGTTATCCTGAAGATACAGGGAAAACGGAATGAATGGTTACAAGAGGTTGAGAAAAACCGTCAGACGGTTCTTCAGGCATTAGAGGAACATTATGTCGCTCTTGCTCAAGCGAATGCTAATGTAACAAGCATGCTCCGATCAGCGGCAAACATCAGCGAGACAAGGGCCGCCCTCCTTGAACGATTTGGCCCAAGCGTCGGAATATCTGGGACCAAGATCAAGGAGGTTGAAGATAAGGTCTTGGAGGGGACAAATAGGGTTCGATCAATTGTTGAAAGCGCGATGGAAGTCCTAAAATAAGGAACAATAATCAAAAAGGGGGAATCCTATGCCAAATATAGATGACTTTGATGCAATCTTAGAGGAGGCAGTAAGAATGACAGACAGCCAATTTGCGTCCAGAATCTCTTCGCTCACAAGATTAAGGGATACTGAAATTAACGCAATATGTCCTGCACCAGCGGACAAAAAGGCATTGGCCGAATTGATGTCAATAGTTAAAGGGGCAAGCGATGAAAATACTAAGAGATCAGAGTTGATTAGCAATATTCAAACCTTTGCTGGTGTGGTTGTAAGGGTCTTGTCAATAGCGGTGTAACAAACATAATTAGAATGTATCGGTAGAAAGGGTCGTATCTTTACTTTTGAATATTGCTAATGAAGGAGGTATTTGCTCTGGAGATAGTCAATATCTGGATCAAGCCCTTTGTGCTCAGGCCCGCGGCACATTGCCGAAACAGATGCTGTAGTAGGAAGTAAAGGCGTGGAGCATGTCGTATTGTTTTCGCTGGCAGCGGCCTCTATCACTTTCACGATCAGCCCGGGGGCGGGCATTGAACGCCCAGCTTATAGTTTCCTCGACAAACAGAACACAAATACTCTTTCTAACATAAAGTAATTACCTGGAGGTATGGGTACATGAGGACAATGACTGCTAGGGAGGTAAAAACCATATCGGAGAGGTCATTCGGTCGATCTCCTGGGGGGGGGAAGAACATCGTGATACTTCGGGGCGGGCCTGCCGCGGTGGTACTTCCCATTGCAAAGGCGGAGAGGACAAAACCAGTTGAGATCAGACCCTTTCAGGACGCGTGGGGAGATATTGAGCGCACTTTAAGAGCATTCAAACCGGAGTTTGAGACATGGCAGGAGGCGATCAAATGATCAAGAAAGCGGATGTAGTCTTTATTGACAGCAACATATTTATTATTGACCTCCGGTACCGAAAGGACAGGAATTATAACCAGAATCGTAGATTTCTGAAATTCATCCATAATTGAATAAGGAGAAAACAATGGACGATATGAAAAAAGGAATATCCATCACAGATATACTAAAGTTCTTAGGTGGCCTCGTAGTATTTATACCTTTAATGCTTGGGATATTTCAGTATAAACAGTCAATCAAGCAGGATTCAGATAAAAGTTTCCGATCTGTAATTGAAAAGCTATCTTCCCTAAATAGAGAAGAGCGTCTTGCCTCCGCGTCAAGTATAGGAACATTTATGGACAAAGGATCAAGCTATTATGATGAGTCAGTAAATCTGTTGATAAATAGATTATCCATAGAGCTTGATTATAATGTCCTTAATGCAATTAGGGGAAGCTTGGAAAAGATAAAAAAGGAAGAATATAAGAATGTTATTGATAAATTATTGGCTATAGAGAGAAACACTTTCGTGCAGGAATTTGCGTTAAAAAATTGGAGAGACGAGGCAAACACAAGTTTTGGGACGAGCGAAAATAGATACATAGAAAGGGAAAAGTTATTTAAAAAATATAAGTTAGATCTGGATAAGAAAATGCTTGATAATTTAAAAGAAGATGTGGATCTTAAATGGGCTATTTATACTACCAAGGAAAGGGACTTTTCTGAATTAAGCATGCATAAACAGGTAATTTCCGACTTCCTCTCTATCTTCTTAGGGGTAACAAAAACTCACCCCATAAAAGAGTTAGTATTTTTCCAGAACAGCATGAATAGTGTAGTTATGGTAGAATTAAACTTTGCCAATTCAGAATTTAAGTTATCTACCTTTTCATCGAGCACTATATTGAATACCAAGTTTAATGGATCAGCCGTAACAGATACTTTCTTCACCGGCTCAGATCTTACCAATAGCAGGTTTGTTAATTGCAAAATAGAAGTATCATTATTCGATCGGGCAGTTTTGAAGAAAGTGGACTTTTCTGGATCTGAGTTCAGAGATGTCTTTTTTGCAGGTTCAGATCTGACAGGAACAAATTTTAATAATACAAAAGGATTAAAATCGATCTACTTTTATGGGGCAACAAATCTTGATAAAGCCATATTTGATCCTGCGTTTAGAAAAGAACTTGATGAAGAATTAAAGAAAATAACAAAAGCTAAATTAAAAGAGTATGTTGATAAGTCCGAATTGTCTATCACAAGAAGAGATGAATTTTACAAAACCCTTGATAAGCTAAAAATGTGAATGAAGCATTACAGGGGTATTACAGTGGTGATCATAAGTCTCGTGCTTTCTGGCATAACCCAAGGGGATAATAGAGTTTAAGGAGGTAATATGCCTGATATCCGTTATGTAGGATAGCCTTTTGAGGTATTGTGTAGTACCATATAAAAACTGAGGCAGCCATGATTTAGGGAGGGATATGACCTTGACACTGCGCATTATAAAAAAGGAGATATTAAAGAGAGGAGTATTTAAAAATGGGTAGAATATCGGCAATGCCCGTGAAATTACCGCTTGTCCTCAGTCCGAATCTCGGTTGTCCCCAGATTATATCTTTAGCGAAGAGCGATCATATCTCCGTCATCGTAGCCTCAGGGGATGAACAGTTCGGGAGTTGGAGTCTGATCCCCTCCTTTTCAAATCAATATAACAGCTTAAATCATATTCCACTGATCCAGAGGGATATCCTGGAGATTCCAAAGCACTCTGACCCTGTTATATTATCCGTAAGCGATACAGAGGTAGTCTTAAGCCGGGAGCTGCTCAGTGAAGTCCTTGGCAACGATTTGCGCATCTTCAAGGTCACCCTTTCCCTATCCGATTCTGACCCATCCCACGTATTAAGAAAGGTAAATGGTGCTTTCAGGCCAACCTTGTATGATTTGAGCCTTGAAGGTCCCGCCACCCAGAGTCGGCCACATGCTGTGTGTCTGACTCAATCTAAGGATAAGGATCTGCGCTTTATCCATCTGACAGACCTTCACCTGGCAAGGCGTAACGACCTCATTGATAAAGAGATATCCACAGCTTACGGCCCCGTAAAAGGATTCAACAACTTTAATGACAGGATGAGGGTGTTTATTGGGGAGGCAAATAAGATCGCTGATGAGGGAGAGCTTGATCTTGTTCTTATCGGCGGAGACTTAGTAGATTTTGTAAATCACGGGGTAAGTGATGAAGCGATGGAAGATGATAACAACTGGCAGGTATTCTTAGAGATTGTAACCGGCGGCAGTTGTGAACACAAAAAAGAAAAGGGTAATTATGGGTTGCGGGCGCCGATCTTCACCTCCACCGGCAATCACGATTGGCGGCTCCACCCCTATGATCCTGCAGACGTGAAAGGTGCCTTCGGGATAGATCGGTCGCAAGCGAATAATTTTGACTCCGAATATTTTGATACTGTAGAGATACTTGAGGCAAAGAAGAGAGAAGTTTATGAAAAGATCTTAAAGGAAGGCTCCCCCATCTCAAAGGAAAATCTGCTTCATGGTGGGGTAAAATGGCTCTTAGGGATATTAGAAACGTGGCAGGCAAAGACACTGGTTCCTATTTTATCGGCAATAGCTTCATACTTTTTTAAAGAAGTTGGAATTTGGCCCATGGTGATCTTATTACTTGCCGCTGTTTTACATCATATTATTAACCACCTCCTCTACAAATGGCTCAGGTATATGATAGACCATGCTGTAATACCCATCGAGGCGGGTGTACATGCCCTTCATTACTACTTCCTCCATATCAACCCTTATTTCAATTATGCCTTTTCATACGGATCTAACTATTTTATTGTGATGGACACTGGTCCTGACTGCTTTACCGGCCAGTACTTCTGGGATGAAGGGAATAAAAAGATGGTCCGAATGAGCATCCAAGACAATATTCTAGGCGGATCGCCTGACAGCATGGCCTTTTATCCTGCCAACGAATATTACTCTTACGGACAGATTCCCTGGCTGGAAAATCAACTTAAGGCCATAGGATCTGAAGGCAAAGATAACATGAGGATCTTTATATGTCTCCACGCCCCTCCAATAAATTTGAAATCAATACCTGACATCCCTGCCGGTCAGGATGAATTGCTCTTAAGAGAAGGTGAGATAGACATAAGGTATGGGACGATTAACCACTTCCTCAGTCAGTTCTTTCATCTCTGCCTTGGGGAAAAAGAGAATGACCCTGTTTATTCCGGCCCTAAGGTGGATATAATCTTCTCCGGCCACGCCCATCAGAAGATTGAATTCAGGATTGATAAGGGCCCCCTTATCTATATAGGAAAATATTCGGACAATGCCTTAAATCCCATTCTTAGATTTAATGACAATAGACCTTTTGTTGTTCAGACTGCTGCATGCGGTCCGCTCAACACCGGCTACCCAAATCCGCCATATTTCAGGACAGTTCATGTTGATAAGTCTGGTGTGATACACAGTTTCAGACAGAACAGATAAATAAGGAAAGACCACTTTATGATGCACAATGACAAACAGAAGGAGAAACTATGTACGATGATGAACGTTTTAGTTTTTATATGGCATTAGATGGGCCGCATCTTGATGGACTTATCGGCCATGCGGGGATCTTGCGCTTTGATTGGCCTGAGCAAACATATCATATCCAATATTTTGAAGGGGTAAGCGCAGGCCATAATGTCTCACTCTCACCTGATGGGAAAATGGCCCTCCTTGGAAATTTCAGTCAGCAGATAGTTCTCCTTGACATAACAAGACCTGAGAATATGCGGGTGATCGCAAGGCAGGCCACCCAGTATATTGAGGAATGTCCCTACCGCCTCCGCGCGAATACCCATCACCTCTGGTATCCGGATAATCTACATTTCATTGGGGTTGTTGGCGACCATTTATACCGTTTTCATATAGATAGATTAAGAGAACCTGAGCAATTGGGTCCGCACAAACTCTTAAATGCCCATGAAATCAGGTGGGATAAAGACCGAAGATATATACTGATAGCTGATCTGGGGCCTGAAGACGCTGATGCACGCCAGATAGCGGTCTTCGACCTTGAGGATCCTAATCCTGAACATCGCTCCAAAGTTATTAAATTGCCCGGCACAGTATGGCATTGCTGTGTTCATCCTGATAAACCTGTCGGCTATGCCCCAACATATACCTTTGCCACGGAGCAGGAAGACTACGTGGATTGGTCTCCGGCCTACATGCGGGAATATATATATGAGATAGACCTGCCCACAGCAAAGGTATCACGGGTATGGAGCTGCGGCGCAGAATATCCAGTTCATCTGAATTCGGATGTAGCGGTCACGAGTGATAACTTCCTTTATCTTGCCAGCGGCGGCAGCCATACAGTAGTGGAGATAAATCTTGATAATTTCGATCAAAGCCGGGTCCTCTCCTGCATTCCTCCGTTTTGGATGCGGGCACTTTTATGGCGTCAGAGGCTCAAGAATTTCCTGGGCTCACAAAGCAGGCGCCCGATTCTTACCAACACCCACTTTATCTTACAGACGCTCCAGGTAACTGGGTGGCGGATCTTAGATGGTGTTTACGCCGGCAGGGTATCTCCGCAGGGAAATTACCTGGTTGCCGGGAGCAGGGGTTATAACGTCCTTTCCGTTTATCACCGGAAAACATTTAAAAAACTATACAGCAGGCTTATGCCATTCAGGAGGGATGTGTACAGCCAGAGCCCACATTACCGCCTCGGATTGAGGGGATATCACCTTGGTTTTCACCACAGTGAGGTCGTATCCCGTTAAGGTGGTATAAGAATTTTATCAGTAAACTGATTAAGAAAGGAGGCAAATATGGTTAAACTATCGCGCCCTTTTACGCTGGCAGATGAATGTAACATGGACGACCCCGTTTTGAAGGAGATCATGGAGGAGGATCTAAAGGGCATTGACACACCCCTGAAACTAATGAAGCATTATGCGGATATCATTAACAGGTCATCTTCTTATGCAGGCATTGATAAGAAGCTTGACAGGCTCTTTATCTGCGGGAAGATACCCCAATCCCTGAACGGGTTTTACCATGGGATTACTATGGGACTTAAGACTGGGATAAACAGCCGTGGCATACTCAGATATATTCTCAGTCTATTCGGAATCGGCAAGAGGTTCGACCCATTGCAGATCCTCTATGGACGATTGCTGTCAAAGACCTCCCCATGGGCCGGCAAGGACTTTCAGAAGATTGATAGTCCCAAATTGGAAGAACTGACAGATGGCCTTGAAAAGGGTGAAGAGACAACCTACCTGGGTATAAATTCCTTTAGAAAAGATAACAAGGGCTTTATTAACAGCCTTTCCAGGTATATGCTCTCTTCCATCATTGAGATGAAGGGTGTGCCAGGACCTGCGGAAAAACAGCGTTCATGGATATACGCTACAGGCGGCTTTTTCATTGCCAGACGTCAAATGTCCGTTGGCCGGGAACATCCAAAAAAAGAGGTAATCGGTCTTAATTATCGCTGGAAAAATCTCGGCAACAGATTCCCGAATAGGCTCTTAATAGATGAGATTGTGCAGATCGCAGAGGGGCTCTATTTGGGCAAGCTATTCTATGCTACTTCTTTTAAGTATTTGAGCAGGGATTATGACCCTGGCATACAAAGGGAGGATTATAAATACCGCGGCTTCGGGTACTTTCTCCTGATGGATGATACATGGCTTCATGAAAAAAATACGCTATTTCCTGAACTCGCGTACAAGATGGAAGATAACCTCTCTGGAAAATTTACTGCCTTTACGCTAGTTGATTCTCAAGAATGCCAGACAAAAAAAGTGACTATAAGCGAGGGAAAGACTATCCTTCATCACCTTCAGGCGCTTTCTCAGGGTGTGCAGGAAGGTAAGGGCTCAGAAGATAAATACTTCGATGAATTACACCAACTGTTTATGTGCGGGCAACCTCCTGATGGTATACAGGGTTTCTTGCACGGTGGTGTAGTGGCCTTCAAGAGCAGCGGTTTCCTGAAAAGATTCAATAAAAATATCCTAAATGAACTCTGGCCTGCTGTAAGGCCCTTTTCTCCATGGACAGGCAAAACCTTTACCGATAGTTCAATTGAAGGGATACAAAGGTATATAGGTCATGATGCTGATTATTATAAGGGGAAGGGGCCTATCATCATTGGTACAAATACCTACAGGAAAGACCTTGATCTCAGCCTGCCCGCTACATTGTTTATAAAACACTTAAATAAAATCGGAATGGTGGTTGAATATCCGAATGAAAAGGAAAAGGAAGAGGAGATATATGTAAAGAGTTTTTATTTTATTGCTACCAACGATAAATCCGTAAATCCGGCTTGTAACGGCAAAGAGGTCCTCCAGTTCAACTACAGATGGCATGCGTTTCATACCATCCTTCCGGACGGCCTTTGTATAGACGAGCTGGTCCGCATTGCAGATGGTTTATACCTGGGACAACTCCTCTACTCCACAAAACCGCAAATACAATACACCCCTGAGAAAGACCCCGCTGATTACGGGTACGAAAACTTCGGTTATTTTTTACTCATGGATGATGCGTGGCAAGCCATAAGGGATTTTATAGAGTTTGATACGGTTAGATAAAACTACCTTTTAATGGGGAGGTATATTATGCCAATGATTACACTTAGTGATTTGTCTCTGAAAGATCATAAACTTACCGAGCGTGTATCCTATTTAAAGGATATCTACTTTAAGGCAATGCCTGAGATATGCATTGAACGCCCTCGCCTTATAACCCGCCATAGTCTCGAAAATGGTCTGTTTAAAAAGGATAGGATCTCCATCCTTGATAAGGCTAGGATGTATCGCTTTGTCCTTGAAAACAGGACACCTGTAGTTTGGCATACCAGATGCTTTCATAAAGGGATGAAACCATTTGAATTCAAAGACAGGTCCCTCTTTGCAGGATCCACTACAGGCAAGTTCAAGGGCGTCCCCCTTTATCCGGAGTTTCTGGCCCTTACCCTCTGGCCTGAACTATGGACTATCACAAGGCGGAAGAGCAATCCTTTTTATATAAGGGATAAAGAGGCAGAGGAGCTGAATTACGAAATATTCCCCCATTGGATGGAGGAGAACATCACAGAGCTCGCAAGAAAAAGATACAACCCGCCGCAGATAAAGCTCCTCGAGCGCCTTGTTTTCTTTATCTTAAGTAAGCCTAACTGCATCTCCCATACAATCCCAGATTTCTCAGGGGCCATAAATAAAGGTCTCAGAATAATCATAGATGAGGCGAAGGAAAAAAAAGATAAGGCAAATGATAATTCCCAAGTAGAGTTCTATGCGGCGATCATAGAGGTACTTGATGGGGTAATAGCCTATTCCAGGAGGCTTGCCAGAAAGGCAGGAGATATGGCCCTTAAAGAAAATGATCCTCAGACTAAAAAAGAGCTCCTCGATATGGCAGAGATCTATAACCGGGTCCCGGAATCGCCTGCAAGGAGCTTCCGGGAGGGGCTAACGACAGTCTGGATATGCTGGACGGCCATCCACCTTGAGAACCCGAATGTGGGACTTAGTCTTGGAAGGCTTGATCAGGTCCTATACGATCTATACCGCAGGGATATCTGTAGCAATAAAATGACGATCAATGATGCCATTGAACTTATCTCCTCTCTTTGGCTTAAGATAGGAGATCATGTCCCATCGATACCTGAGGCCGGCGAGCAGCTCTTTGGCGGGACGGGCTCAAACCAGGCCATTACAGTAGGAGGCGTGGATAAAGATGGCAATGATGCAGTAAATGACCTGACCTATGTCATGCTGAGGGCTACCGAACTTATGAGGCTTCGCGATCCCAACTTAAATGCCAGATATTACCCGGGCATAAATTCCAAAGACTATTTGGGAAGGCTTTGCGAGGTAAACATTAATACTGGTGCAACACCTGCGCTCCATAACGATAAGGCCGTTATCAAGGCACTTACCTCAAAGGGAGAGACCATCGAACAGGCAAGGGATTATGGCGTTATAGGATGTGTTGAGCCTGGGTCAAATGGCAGGTCATATGGACACTCTGCTGCAATCCTTTTAAACCTCACCTCTGCCCTTGAACTCACTCTATACAATGGAAGACACAGACATACCGGTATGGATTTATTGATTAGCGCCGAGACTGGGGAGCCGGCAAGATTTGTCTCCTTTGATCAATTCACAGAGGCATTCAAGAAACAGGTTGAATGGCTTATAGAGCAATCTACTGCCCTAAACAATATCCTCGGGAGGATACACCAGGAGTTCTACCCGACACCTATCCTGTCAGCCCTTTTTGAAGGTCCGATGGAAAAGGGAAAAGACCTGATCCAGGGTGGGGCTGTAATTAATTCCTCAGGAGCAACCGTCATCGGACTTGCAGATGTTGCCGATTCCTTAAGCGCGATCGAGAAGGTCGTATTTAAAGATAAGGCGATCTCTCTTACAAGTCTCATTGATGCCATTGATAAGAACTTTAAAGGGTTTGACGCCTTGCAAAAAAGACTCATGAACCCAGATAAAACACCCAAATATGGCAACGACGATGCAATGGCCGATAAAAATGTTACATGGGTCATCAATATGCTCAATAAGGCCTTTAGTGAGAAGGAAAACTATAGGGGCGGGCGCTATCGGGTCGGATACTGGACGATGACAAACCATGCTGGTTTTGGAAGGCTCACAAAGGCCCTCCCAAATGGCCGGAAGGCCCATGAGAACTTTACAAGCGGTATAACACCTGTTTCAGGTGTTACCCCTAATCTCTCCAAGGCCTTAAATTCGGTAGCCAAACAACCTGTTGAATCCCTTTCAAACGGGGTGGCGCTTAACCTCAAACATACCCCTGAAAATGGGGGCTCAAGGATGCTTGATAATTTCGCCTCTTCTGTGAAGGCCTATTTCGACGGCCCTGGCGGGATCTTAGATTCTGGAGATGGAGGGATGGAGATTCAATTCAACATAACGACCCGTCAAAAATTCATGGACGCTGTTAAGCATCCTGAGAATCATCCGGAACTCTTGGTCAGGGTATCTGGGTATACTGCCTATTTTAAGGACCTAAATCCGCAGATGCAAAAGGAGATCATAGACCGCACCGAATATCTCCTTCTAACCGGGAAAGCAGTCAATTATCCACCCTTTCCATTATTAAAGGACTCAAAAGAGGATTGACATTGATTATAAAATCTCCTCTCCCCCCCCCTCATTTCCAAAGAGGGGATAAATCCTCCCTTTGAAAAGGGAGGGCAGGAGGGATTTTTCAATATATGTCATTGCAATTGTGAGGCAGGTATTATCTTTAAAATAAGGAGGACTTCCATGGCATTAGATCTTTGGTCAGACAGATTAAAAAAGGAGCTTTTAGGCGATGTAACTGATGAATTCCTGGAGCTACTCCTGAAAGGGATGGACCTGGCCTTCTTTTTATCCAGGAGTTACAGGAACAATATAGAGGGGTTTAAGGGGAGATATCTCTTCAGGACGGCTGACAACAGGGTTGCAGCCTCTGCCATTTTTAATGATTCTGATATGAAGGTTAGAGATAATTCTATTGACAACTGGGATGCGAGGGTAACCTTCAAGGATGCAACAGCCTTAAGAAGATTTATCTTCTCAAAAGACCAGGACATCCTAAACTCGCTCCTTGCAAACGAGGTGGAGGTTGATGGGAACTTAAACTATATCTATAAGTTCGGGTTTATGGCGAGGGATCTCGGCAGGAGGCTCGGTGTTGTCTGATACCAAGTTGCATTCAACAGGATACCAGGGCGGCGATGAGGAGGCGACGCAGGCGTACGGTTTGTACGCCCGGGAGCTGACGACGATGCCAACACAGGCAGCCGAATGAAGGCAGCTTGGTATGGCATGAACCACCTTGACGGCAAAAAGCCCCTAATAGTTGATATAAAGAGGCATAGCCTTGAAGATGGGCCAGGCATTAGAAGCGTTGTATTTTTCAAGGGGTGTCCCCTTCGTTGTATCTTCTGCCATAACCCTGAGACACAAGATCCGCATATTGAGATCGCATTTTCAGGAAGAGATTGCATAAGATGCGGCGCTTGTAAAAATGCATGTCCTAAAGGAGCCATAGACCTTGATTTTCCAGGACGAGTTATTAGGGATAGGTGTAACAGGTGTGCGGAGTGTGTTTCTGTCTGCCCTGGCAATGGACTAATGAAAATAGGGGTATACTATGAATCAGCAGAGCTTGCCGGGATACTTCTAAGAGATATCTCCTTCTACCGCCACTCTGGCGGAGGCGTTACCCTATCAGGCGGTGAATGCACCCTTTACCCTGAATACCTTGAGCCCCTGCTTAAACAGTTGAAGGTAGACGACATCCATATAACCCTTGAGACCTCAGGCTATTTCAAATACAGGCCATTTGAGCAAAAGATCCTCCCTTACTTAGATCTTATATATTACGATATCAAGATAAAAGACAGCAAAGAGCATTCCCGCATCACAGGGAGGCCAAACGATAAAATCTTTGGAAACCTTCGCCGACTCCTTAAAGAAAAAAATGTCGAGGTCATCCCAAGGATCCCTATTGTCCCTGGGGTTACTGCAACCCATGAAAATCTCTCGGCAATAGCACAAACACTATATGAAGCCGGGGCCGATAAAATTCTTTTACTCCCTTACAATCCTATGGGGATGGAGATGTATACAAAACTGGGAAGGCAAAAACCGGCCCTTCCGGAGAGATTCATGAGGCATGATGAGGAGAAGGAGGTATATGAGATGTTTAGAGATATAACAAATGGGTTGGAGGATCTTAGATTGATAACTACATAGAATACCCAAGGAGGAGCCCAAGAATCTTCTCGGCATCCTTCGGTCTTTTTAAACCCAGGACATTTCCGACCTCGTAGATCCAGAGGGATGGCAAAATGAATTCATATTCTTGATTGAGCCATCCCTTTAGAAGCTCAATAGCCCTGTCTTGACCCTCTTCATCTTCACCAAGCACCCATTTTAGAATTATAGAGGCATCAGGCACAATGACCTTCAATTATTCCGCCTCCTGCCTCTCTTCAGTTCCTCAACTATTTCTTCCTGCGGAATTTTTGGACCTTTGGCCTTTAATGCCAGAAGCTTTTCCGTCGCCTCTCCCCTCTTTATCCTTAACAGCTCCCTTCTTAATGCATCGTTTATAACCTTGCTCTTCTTCCCAACAGGGACCAGTCTGTCCAGTTCCATGCGGATGTCTTCCTCAATGAAAAAATTAAGTTTCTTCAACGCATCAGCCATTTCTTACCCCCAATATAGGTGTATCATTTGTAATTACAATTTATACTTACATATTATTGTTGTCAAGTGAACGGAACCCTCTACTTTATCTTTTGAATAAGTTAAGATAATACCGGAGCCACTTTCTGTAATCGTCGTGGCGAGAAAGAGGGATTGCCGGTTTTTTTAATGAACTCCGATAAATACGTCAAGGTTTATTTTTCTTGACTGGTTATGGGCATTTTGTTACAGTTCGATACTGTAACTGTCTAATGACTGGTTGGGCGTCACAAAGGGGAAACAACAAAAATGAGTTCAATTTTTCTGCTGTTGATTGTCATCGCCGCCGTCATAGTTCTTTTTGCTGTCCTGAAAACCAAATCACGGAGTGGCGCAGGTGATGAGGTGTGGCCTTTCTTTGCCAAGAAACCTCTTTCGCAACCAGAGCAAGTTCTCTATTTCCGGCTTATTCAGGCATTGCCTGAACATATCATCCTCGCGCAGGTCCAACTTTCCCGGTTGCTCGGCGTAAAGAAAGGCAACAACTATCAAGCGTGGGCTAACCGAATCAATCGCATGAGCGCTGATTTCGTGGTGTGCAACAAGGATTCGAGCATTGTCGCTGTCATCGAACTTGATGACGCCACGCACGAAAGGGAAGATCGTCAAGCTGCTGACGCGAAAAAAGACAAAGCACTTGCATCGGCTGCTGTTCGCGTAGTGCGTTGGCAGGCAAAGTCCATCCCAGACATCGCTGCCATTCAATCAGCGTTCATGCCTAACACTTATAAGGCCCCCCCTCTGTCAAGTTAAAAAGAAATCCTGATCGGAAATAAAATAGAAAAAGTTCCATTTCCTTATTTTTTAAAGATTGTCCTTAAGTCCTGGCTTGGTTTCCACAAGCGGCGTCAGATCAAATCTGCACCAAACACTTATCGATGTTCGATAGGTAACAGTTTAGTCCCTACTTTACCTGTCTGCCCAATAGTTTTCAGCTAGAATTATTATACAACGCTGCCTGTGCAGTGGCAGTATCGGCGGTCAGAAGAGTCTGCAGGTATTTCAGCGGGTGGACGCCCTGTCTTCAGGCGGTCTGTACCAGGCTGGGCAAGATGCTATGGGTCTTGAGTCCGTTTTCCGATCGTGTTCCGAAACATATCTTTCGAAAGATCACCATCTTTCGGAGCAACTGCTCCGCCTGATTGTTTGTGGGCGGCACACCGGGATACCGAAGGAAGGTGAAGAGGTTTTTCTGTTCAGGTCCGATCAGGTA
>CAYZUL010000045.1:0-23223 GCA_964481895.1 uncultured Nitrospirota bacterium
GGGGGGGAGGGGGCGACGCAAGCCCCTATGAATAGAATATAGATGCTCTTACAGCAGCTAATCAATGGTATTACGTTGGGCGCCATGTATGCATTAATTGCCCTGGGATATACCATGGTCTATGGTATCCTGGGGCTGATAAACTTTGCCCATGGCGAGATATATATGATGGGTGCCTATCTTGGCATCATCTTATTCGGCCTCTTAACTGACCTGGGCATAGCACAGAATAACCTCCTCCTTTCGATTGCCATTTCCTTTATCGGAGCTGCCTTCTATTGCGGGGCCTATGGGGTAACTATAGAGAGGATAGGATATAGGCCGTTGAGACATTCTCCCCGCCTTTCTCCCCTGATATCAGCCATAGGGATGTCTATGTTCCTGCAGAACTACGTTATGCTAACCCAGGGCTCTACGGATAAGGTATTTCCTGCTACCTTTTCAGCTTCGGGTATAAACGCTTTCGGTGCTTCCATCACAATTATTCAGTTGGTTATACTATTTATTTCAGTAATTCTTATGTTCAGCCTGCACCTCTTTGTAAAAAAGACAAAGATAGGCAAGGCGATGCGCGCTACTGCACAGGATAAAAATATGGCCTCCCTTCTTGGTATAGATATAGATCGGCTAATAACTTTAACCTTTATCATCGGATCTGTTTTAGCTGCTGCAGCCGGTATAATGGCGGCTATCTATTATGGGGTTGTAAATTTCACTATCGGGTATGCGGCCGGGATAAAGGCCTTTACCGCAGCTGTGCTCGGGGGCATAGGGAATATACCGGGTGCAATGCTTGGAGGATTTATGCTTGGGTTCCTTGAAACCCTCTGTTCAGCCTACATCTCCAGTGCCTACAAGGATCTCTTTACCTTCCTGATACTCATCCTGGTGCTTATTTTGCGTCCGTCAGGGCTCATTGGCGGGACAGTCTCTGAGAAGCCATAACAATATGAGGTCTATCCTTTCAGGATCGAAGGTTTTTTTATTTATAGCCTGCTGGGTCTGGATCTTGGTGCTCCCTTTTATGGGGATAAGAGATGCATCGCTTCTTTCCATCCTGGCGCTATCTTCCGGCATTATACCCTTGATCTCTTCACGGTTTGCTTTGTCGCGAGTCTTTTTACCAGCATCTGAAGGTCTGGGAAAAATAGTTGTCTGGCTTAAGAACCGGTATAAGAAAAGAAAGAGAGTCATGCAGTTTGCTTTCTTCTGGCACATCTTAGTTCTCTTTCCTCTATTTATGAATAACTACAAGATAGACGCCCTTACCACCGCAGGTATCTATATTGTGCTCTCCCTCGGTCTTAATATAGTAGTAGGTCTTACAGGGCTCCTTGACCTCGGATATATTGCCTTTTATGCAGTGGGTGCATATACCTATGCCCTGCTTTCTACGAAGATAGGCATCTCTTTTTGGCTGGCCCTCCCTTTGGGAGGAATTTTATCTGCCCTGCTGGGGGGTCTGCTGGGGATAATCACCCTTAGACTAAGGGGGGATTATCTCGCCATAGTAACCCTTGGTTTTATCCAGATTGTTCATCTTGCGTTAAACAACTGGGACAGCGTGACGAACGGTCCGAATGGTATATTAAATATCGGGAGGCCCAGGATCTTTAACTTTGTCTTTGATAGACCTGTCCATTTTTATTATCTTATTCTTGCCCTTGTTTTTATCACCATCTTTTCAGTCAGGAGGCTTAACAATTCAAGGATAGGAAGGGCCTGGATAGCCATCAGGGAGGATGAATTGGCGGCGGAGACCATGGGTATTGATACAACCTCTTTAAAGGTACTGGCATTCGCATTTGGGGCCTTTTTGGCCGGAATTGCAGGGGTCTTCTTTGCAGGGAAATTTGCCTTTGTCTCACCTGAGAGCTTTACCTTTTTTGAGTCTGTAACAGTCCTTTCTATGGTAGTATTGGGTGGAATGGGGTCTATACCAGGGGTCATACTCGGGGCAATAATCATTACTATACTCCCCGAGATGTTCAGGGTCCTTTCAAGCTACAGGATGCTGATCTTTGGCGCAGCCCTCGTATTAATGATGATCTTTAGGCCGGAGGGTCTGATCAAAAGACATGATCTACCTCTTGGGGAGAATTTAAATGAATAACCAGCGGGTCTATATCGTAACAGGGGCAGCAGGATTTATAGGATTTCATATCTCAAAGCGGCTCCTCGAGATGGGGAACCAGGTAATTGGTATCGACAGTATAAATGAATATTATGACCCGCTATTGAAGGAGGCAAGGCTAAACATACTCAGAGAGGATAAAAACTTTATTTTTTATAAGGAAGACCTTGTTAACTATAAAGGTTTAAAGGAGATCTTTGATAAGCACCAGGCAGATAAGATCTGTCATATGGCTGCCCAGGCAGGGGTAAGATATTCCCTGGAAAATCCATTCGCCTACCAGAAATCGAATCTTGAGGGATTTCTTAATATCATCGAGTTGGCAAAGGATTATAAGATAAAGAACTTTGTCTATGCCTCATCATCATCTGTATACGGCAATAACAAGAAGGTCCCCTTTTCCGAGTCTGACAATGTGGATCATCCAATCTCCCTCTATGCGGCCACTAAAAAGGCAGATGAACTTATAGCGCATACATATACCCATCTGTACGGGCTTCCTACCACTGGTCTCCGCTTCTTTACTGTGTACGGACCATGGGGCAGGCCTGATATGGCCCTCTTTATATTTACAAAGGCGATCCTGGAAGGAAGGGAAATCGACGTATACAATCATGGGAAGATGAGGAGGGATTTTACATATATCGACGATATAGCTGACGGGGTTATTTCCGCTCTCGATAGGGGGTATAGATATGAAATTTTTAATCTAGGAAACTCTCATACAGTAGAGCTTGAGTATTTTATTGAATGCATTGAAAGAGAACTTGGGAAGAAGGCGAGAAAGAGGTATCTGCCCATACAAAAAGGGGATGTCCCCGAGACCTTTGCAGACATAAAGCACTCAAAAGATAAGTTGAGCTTTGATCCTAAGATCGGGATTGAAGAGGGAATAGAGAGATTTACAAGATGGTACAGCTCGTATTATAAGCAGGTGAGTTAGATAAAAATGTTGCAAGAACCCTCTGAATCTGATATAAAATAGATCCTAAACAGTAGATCTCAAAAAGGGGTAAAGCCTTCCTGTAAGGGGCCAGCCATCTTGTATTTATGCTGGTTTACAAGATATATGTATTCATGGTACGCAATACATACTAAGCTCCATCAGGAGGCCCTTTCTGACTCAAATATAAAAAGATTCGGTATAGAAACATTTTATCCGAGGATTAAAAAAGAGAAGGTAATCAGGGGAAAAAGGAGGGATGTAATCGCATCCCTCTTCCCGAGATATATCTTTGCATATTTCGATTTAGCATTGCATTACAGAATGGTGCACTATGCTAGCGGTGTTGACAAGATAGTTTCTTTTGGAAATCAACCCCCTTCCCCTGTTGATGACCAGGTTATTCAAGCAATAAAGGACAGAATAGATAATGGCTATGTAAGCCTTGTGCCAGCCGATCTTGTAGTTGGAGACATTGTAGAAATAAAAGACGGACCTTTTGAGGGTTTGTCGGCTATCTTCGAGGGGAAGTGGTCTGATAAGGACAGGGTAGTGCTGCTTTTGAATATCCTGTCTCAAAAAAGCCGTGTTGTAATAGACAGACAGAAGATTGAAAAGGTGAAATAGCCATATAATTTTTTAATGTAACAATGTTTTTTTGAATTAGGGGTTAAGGTTTCATGGAGGTAGGGAATAAACTGACTGGTTATTTACCAGAATGGCGGGAGCTTGTCAAAGGGAGGTTAAATGTCATCATTAATCGAAAAGATCACGTCTAAGAAGGCAAGGATTGGGATAATAGGGATAGGCTATGTTGGTTTACCCCTGGCTGTTGAGTTTGCGAAGTCCGGCCATAATGTTGTTGGCATAGATCTGAATCAGGAGAAGGTAAGGCGGGTCAATAGAGGGGAAAACTATATAAAGGACATACCTGATAGCGAATTAAGAGGGCTGGTAGAGGATAAAAAGCTATCTGCAACCAGCGATTTCTCTGTCTTGAGAGATATTGACGCCATCTCCATCTGTGTGCCAACGCCGCTAAATAAGACTAAAGACCCTGACCTCTCTTGCATATTAGATTCGACAAAGGAGATAAAAAGATATCTCCATAAGGATCAGATCATTATCCTTGAGTCTACCACGTATCCAGGGACAACAAGGGAACTAATCCTTCCTATGCTTGAGGATACCGGACTCAAGGTTGGAATCGATTTTTTCCTTAGCTTTTCACCTGAGAGGATAGACCCGGGTAATAAGATCTTTAATACTAGAAACACACCTAAGGTAATAGGCGGGATAACAGAAGCATGTAAAAGGCATGCCGTAGCGTTATATAGCAATATCATAGAGAAGGTGATACCTGTATCGTCAACCGAATCAGCCGAGATAGTCAAGCTCCTTGAGAATACGTTCAGGAGTATTAATATCGGGCTTGTCAATGAAGTGGCGATTATGTGTAACAAGCTTGGCATAGATGTCTGGGAGGTCATTGAGGCGGCATCAAGCAAGCCTTATGGTTTTATGCCCTTCTACCCCGGGCCTGGTCTCGGGGGCCACTGTATTCCGATAGACCCGCATTATCTGTCATGGAAACTAAAGACATTAAATTATAGGGCAAGGTTCATTGAGCTTGCCGGGGAGATAAATTCCGGGATGCCCCACTATGTGGTGGATAAGATTGTAGATGCTTTGAACCGACAGAAAAAGTGCCTAAATGGTTCAAGCATCCTGATTTTAGGCGTGGCATACAAGAAAGACATCGACGACCCAAGGGAATCACCGGCATTAGACATAATAAAGATCCTTCAGGAAAAGGGTGCAGTGGTATTATACAGCGATCCGTACATACCCTCCCTTGATGATAATTTTCATGGGATGAGATCAATAGAAATAAATGAAGGGATGTTATCAAAGGCGGACTGTACGGTAATTGTGACGGACCATTCGACATATGACTGGGAGATGATAGCAAAGAATTCCAAGCTGGTTGTTGATACGAGGAATGCAACAAGCATGATACAGAAAAGACACAGCAATATAGTTAAATTGTAGTAGGGAGAGAAAATGAGAGTGCCATTATTAGATCTAAAGGGCCAATATTCATCTATAAAGGATGAAGCGAGAAAGGCTATTGATGAGGTTTGCGATAGTCAGAATTTCATACTTGGCCCGCAGGTAAAGGAACTGGAGGAGGCAGTTGCCGGATATTCTGGTGCAGGATATGGGATCGGGGTCTCATCAGGGACTGATGCACTCCTTATATCTTTGATGGCACTGGATGTATCATATGGCGATACGGTTCTTACGACGCCTTATACATTTTTTGCAACAGGGGGAGTTATTTCACGGCTTGGGGCAAGGCCTGTCTTTGTAGACATAGATCCCTGTACATATAATATTGACACGGAAAAATTGAGATTGGCAATTAAAAAAGAATCGGATAATGGCGCTAAACCTAAGGCAATAATTCCTGTCCATTTATATGGTCAATGCGCCGACATGAACCCTATACTTAAAGTTGCCTTAGAATACGACCTTAGGGTGGTGGAGGATGCTGCACAGGCCATAGGGGCAGAATATAATGGGAGAAGGGCCGGATCTATTGGTGATATCGGCTGTTTCTCCTTCTTTCCGAGCAAGAATCTTGGCGGATTTGGTGACGGCGGGATGGTAGTAACCAATGACAAGCATCTGGCAGAAAAGATAACTATCTTGAGAGTCCACGGGAGCTCACCGAAATACTATCACAAGATAATGGGTGGGAATTTCAGGCTTGACACACTGCAGGCCGCAGTTGTTAATTTAAAATTAAAATACCTTGAGAATTGGACTTTAATGCGCCAAAAAAATGCCGAACGTTATAATGGGCTTTTTAAAAATACAGATCTTGTTGATCCTGCAAAGGATTCCGGAAGCAGCATCTCAACGAGGTATCCCGTCAGTCTTCCGCTGGTTAAATACGGAAACAGGCATGTCTATAATCAATATATAATCCGGGTATGGAAGAGGGATGAACTGCGTAAGTTCCTTTCGGACAATGAAATAGGCACAGAGATCTACTACCCCCTCCCATTGCATCTTCAGGAATGTTATGCCTATCTTGGATATAAGGAAGGGGACTTTCCTCATGCTGAAAAGGCTGCCCAGGAAACATTGGCCCTCCCTATTTTTCCGGAGTTGACAGCAGATCAGCAGGCTTATGTAGTAAATAAGATAGAGGAGTTTTATGAGATATGATTGGAGATTGCAGATTGGAGATTGCAGATTGAAAATCTCAAATCTAAAATCTCAAATCCCTAATCCCAAAGAGTGTATTTTTTGTGACAAACTTTACATGGGATGCCTACAGATATGAAGGCGATAATCCTTGCAGGTGGTTCTGGTACAAGACTCTGGCCATTAAGCAGGGCAAGTCATCCGAAACAGTTTTTGCGGCTTAATGGCAACAAATCCCTTCTGCAACAGACCGTAGAAAGGACAAAGGAGGTGATTTCCCCTGAGGATATCATTGTGATAACAAACAATGATTATAAATTCCACGTAAAGTCCGACCTTAGTACCGAGCCGGCAATCCACATAGTACTTGAGCCTGCAAGCAAGAATACGGCCCCTGCAATAGCACTCGGTGCAAGGTATTGCCTTGAGAAACTGGGATGTGATAAGGATGAAGTAGTCTTTGTATCCCCTTCTGACCATGTAATTAGGCCTCTTGCGAAATTTATAGAATACCTGAAGCAGGCAGAGGAGGCGGCAAAAGATGGATATATAGTTACATTCGGCATTAAGCCTTTAAGGGCAGAGACAGGATATGGATATATAAAGGCTGGTGATAGGATAGGTGGCAAGGATGATGGAATAAGAATCTATAAGGTGGGAGCATTTACAGAAAAGCCTGATGCGGAGACCGCGAAAAGATATCTGGAAGAAGGGATGTATTATTGGAATTCAGGGATGTTTATCTTTAGCATAGGCGCTATAATTGAGGAATTTGGAAGATATCAACCGGAAATAAAGAAGATGCTTGATTTAAGCTTTAATGAAATAGTATCAAACTTTAAAGAAATGCCGGACATTTCGATAGATTATGCAATCGCTGAAAAATCGGAAAGCGTCGTAACTCTCCCCCTGGATATATACTGGAATGATATAGGTTCATGGGATTCCCTGTATGATGTCCTGGATAAGGATGAAGATGGGAATGTAAAACATGGCGATATTGTATCAGTTGATACAAAGAGGTCTATGGTAATAGGCAGCAAGAGGCTTATATCTACCATAGGACTAGAAGGCATCGTGATAGTCGAGACCGATGACGCTATAATGATTGCTAAAAAAGGCGAGACACAGAAGGTAAAAGAGGTCGTACATAAGTTAAAGCAGGACGGTAGAAGAGAGTGTGCAGATCATGTTACTACGTATCGTCCATGGGGGAATTATACGATACTTGAAGAAGGTCCAAGATACAAGATAAAGAGGATAGTTGTGAATTCAAACCAGAAGCTAAGCCTGCAAATGCACTATCATAGATCTGAACACTGGGTTGTAGTAAGGGGAACAGCAAGGATTATTATTGGGGATAACGAGAAGTTCATTCACGAAAATGAATCTGCGTACGTCCCCAAATCGACTACTCACAGGCTAGAAAACCAGGGTAAGGTTCCGCTGGAAATAATTGAAGTGCAAAGCGGGGAATATGTCGAAGAGGATGATATCGTAAGATTTGATGATGTGTATGGGAGATAGACAGGTGTCTATATGTTTAATGTCTGGTACCTGGTGAGGGAGAAGTGAAAGGAATAATCCTGGCGGGAGGATTAGGTACCCGGTTGGCTCCATTGACAAAGGTGACAAATAAGCATCTTCTTTCTGTATATAACAAACCCATGATCTATTACCCCCTTGAGGCCCTGATCAAGGCTGGAATCCATGATATCCTGATAGTAACGGGCGGCAGCAATGCCGGCGATTTCCTCAGGCTTTTGGGAAACGGAAACGAATTTGGTTTGAAGCACCTCAACTATACCTATCAGAAAGGCGAAGGAGGAATAGCTGCGGCACTAAGTCTGGCCGAATTCTTCTGTGGTAACGATAAAGTTTGTGTTATCCTGGGAGATAATATAATTGAAAGGAATATAATCAGGGCCGTGCGGGAGTTTGAAAAACAACCTGATGGCGCCAAAATAATACTTAAAGAGGTGCTTGATCCAGAGAGGTTTGGTGTCCCTGTATTCGAAGAAGGCCGGCTTGTAAGAATCGAAGAGAAACCCAAATATCCCCGTTCCCGCTATGCCGTCACAGGGATATATTTTTATGATTCAACGGTATTTAACATTATCCAGCCGCTTAAACCTTCCGCGAGGGGAGAGCTGGAAATAACGGACGTCAATAATGCGTATATAGAACGTGGTAAGATGACCTGGGAGGTACTGGAAGGCTGGTGGACAGATGCCGGCACTTTCGAATCACTCCTCCTGGCAAATCAACTGGTCGCAAAGACCGGGGCCAACAACGATTAAAACAGGATACTGACATGCCATTTAAGATTGAGCGGTTATCGATCCAGGATATTGTTCTGATCAGGCCTGCCGCCTACCAGGACGAGCGTGGATCTTTTATGGAGACCTATAAGTATTCAGAGTATTCTGCCTTTGGTCTAAAGGAAAGGCTTGTCCAGGACAACTCCTCAAGATCCATTTACGGGGTTATAAGGGGACTTCATTTTCAGAAGAGACCCAAGGCACAGGGTAAGCTCATACAGGTGAATCAGGGTGAGATATTTGATGTATCCGTGGATATCCGGAAAGGATCACCGACCTTTGGTCAATGGGTGGGAATACGGCTTTCTGCAGAAGACAGACAACTGCTTTATGTGCCTGTTGGTTTTGCCCATGGTTTCTGTGTTATAAGCAAGACAGCCGAAGTGCTCTATAAGGTAACTGAGGAATATTCTCCTTTCCATGAGGAAGGGATCGTCTGGGATGACCCGGATATAGCCATATCCTGGCCTGTCAAAAACCCTATCCTCTCGAAAAAAGATAAGGCCTATCACTGCCTTAAGAATATAGATACGGGATTTGTTTTCGAAGAGGACATTGGATGAAACTTCTCATTACAGGCGGCGCAGGTTTTATTGGAAGCAATTTTATCCGATATATACTTGCCAATCACCATGACTATTATGTTACAAACCTGGACAAGCTAACCTATGCCGGGAATCTGGACAATCTGCGGGACATAGAAGGTCATCCTCACTACCGCTTTATTAAGGGCGATATTTGCGACACTGACCTGGTTGATCCTCTTGCCAAAGAGACAGATGTTGTACTCAATTTTGCAGCAGAGACCCATGTGGATCGATCAATCATAGAGCCGGGAAGTTTTATCCGGACAGATGTTAACGGCACCTATGTACTCCTGGAAACTGCAAGGCGGTACAATCACAAAAGATACATACAGATCAGCACAGATGAGGTGTATGGGAGCATCGAATCGGGCTCCTTCAGTGAAGAATCTCCTATTCACCCCAATAGTCCCTATTCTGCGTCAAAGGCCTCGGCTGACCTTATTGTCCAATCATATTTCACTACATTTAAGCAGCCTGTCATTATTACGCGGAGTTCCAACAACTTTGGGCCCTATCAATATCCTGAGAAGTTTATCCCCCTATTTATCACAAATGCAATTGACGATAAACCGCTTCCGCTCTATGGGGATGGATTGAATATCCGTGACTGGATCTATGTAATGGATAATTGCGCAGCCATTGATCTTGTCCTGCATTATGGGATACCCGGGGAGATCTATAATATCGGGGGTGGCAATGAACGGACCAATCTGGAGGTAGCCCGCCAGATAATCAGGGAATTGGGAAAACCGGAAGATATTATACATCTAGTAAAGGACAGGCCAGGCCATGATCGCCGTTATGCATTGGACTGCCGGAAGATCGCCTCGCTAGGTTTTAAACCCAGACATGCCCTTGAAAAGGCCCTGAGTGAAACTATCAGATGGTATAAAGAGACTCCGGATTGGTGGAGGAAGATCAAATCGGGGGAATTTCAGAAGTATTATGAAAAGATGTATACTAAACGTGACTTAGATGCAACACCTCATTGATTTCATCTTAGTACTTATCCGGAAGGAGATGAAGATCAGACCCACAAAGAAAGAGATGATTGTTATATGAACGGCGCTTGAGAGACTGCGTAATCAGTTGCTAATTTTATGTTTACCAGACAAGATCAAAATAAACGGGGACTAATGTGAAAGTTGTAATATTGGCTGGTGGTCTCGGAACAAGAATAAGTGAAGAATCACATCTAAAGCCAAAACCAATGATAGAAATCGGTGACAGGCCGATACTTTGGCATATTATGAAAAGTTACTCTCATTTTGGCTTCAATGATTTTATTATTTGCCTAGGTTATAAAGGATATTTGATAAAAGAATATTTTGCCAACTATTACCTTCATCAATCGGATGTAACAATAGACTTAAAAGGAAATGATATGCAGATTCATAATTCCAAAGCAGAACCTTGGAGGATCACATTGGTTGATACCGGATTAAATACCATGACCGGGGGCAGAATAAAAAGAATCCAGAAGTACATTGAAAATAAAACATTCATGCTCACTTATGGTGATGGCGTAGGAAATATTGATATAGCCGAATTATTGAAATTTCATAAGAAATATAATAAATATGCGACAGTGACTGCCGTTCAGCCATCTGGCAGATTTGGATCATTGAACATAGACGATAAGAATAATATCTTGTCTTTTCAAGAAAAACCCAAAGGTGACGGCGCATGGATAAATGGAGGTTTTTTCGTATTAGAGCCGCGTATTTTCAATTATATAGACGGAGATGAAACTATTTGGGAAAGGCATCCCTTAGAGAAGTTAGCAAAAGATCGACAACTTGCTGGCTATAAGTTTAATGGGTTCTGGAAGCCAATGGATACATTGAGAGACAAAATAGAACTTGAGGAACTTTGGTGCTCCGGGAATCCACCGTGGGCACAATGGCAACAAAAATAGAACCTGCTTCTTTTGACTACTACAAATATGATTGATACCAGTTTTTGGAATAACAAAAGGGTTTTTATAACGGGGCATACCGGGTTTAAAGGGTCATGGCTGTGCCTGTGGCTACATAAATTGGGAGCCGAAGTAACCGGTTATGCCTTGAATCCCCCAACAGAACCGAGTTTATTTTATCTCTGTAAAATCGATAAACTCGTCAAGTCAACGATAGCTGATATCCGAGACGCTAACCTATTATCTAAAGCAATCCTTGAGGCGGCCCCAGAAATAGTCATCCACATGGCGGCACAATCCCTCGTAAGGGATTCTTATAAACATCCTGTAGATACCTATGCTATTAATGTAATGGGGACTGTAAACATTTTTGAATCTGTGCGTAGGCGTAAGAATGTTAGGGCCGTAGTCAATGTGACTACTGATAAGTGCTACGAAAACAAAGAATGGGTCTGGGGGTACCGTGAAAACGAGCCTTTGGGGGGATACGATCCGTATTCGAGCAGCAAGGCATGTTCCGAATTGGTTACTATGGCTTACCGGAATTCTTTTTTTAATACTAAGGACTACACCAGCCATGGTGTTGCAGCAGCCTCTGCCAGGGCAGGAAATGTTATTGGCGGGGGGGATTGGGCAAACGATAGGCTAATCCCGGATTGCATGAGAGCGATTTTAAACGGCGAAAAGGTTGTCATTAGGAATCCAAGGGCTATCAGACCGTGGCAGCATGTTTTAGAGCCACTTAGCGGCTATCTCATTCTCGCTCAGAAGCTTTATGAAGAAGGTCCAAAGTATGCGGAAGGTTGGAATTTTGGCCCTAATGATGCTGATGCAAAGCCTGTGGAATGGATAGTCCAAAGGCTATGTGAAAAATGGGGGGGGAATGCCTCTTACGAAATAGGTAAGGGAGAGCATCCACATGAAGCACACTACTTAAAGCTTGACTATTCTAAGGCAAAGTCGGAACTGGGATGGCAGCCGCGCTGGAACTTAGAAAAAGCTATAGACAGTATCATAGTTTGGACAAAGTCGTATAAGGAAAATAAGGACTTGCGTGATAAATGCATTGAACAGATAGAAAAGTATTCAGAGTGCGAAGTTAAAGTCTTTTAATATTGAATTTCATTGACATTCTGTTATATAAGAGGAGGAAAAGAAATTATGAGTCGTGATATTTTAGAAGACTTGTTTATACTCGAAATGACAAATAATCATCAGGGCAATGTTAACCGTGGTTTGGAAATCATTCGACAATTCTCACGTATAGTTAGATTTAATAATGTGAGGGCCGCTATAAAACTTCAGTTTAGGAATTTTGACACTTTTATACACAAAGATTTTGTTGACCGTCAAGATATATATTATATAAACAGGATAACAAACACAAAATTATCTGTCGAAGAGTATGTAGTTCTTGTTGAAGCAATAAGAAAATCAGGATGTATACCCTTGGCTACCCCATTTGATGAGAAGTCAGTTGATCTAATAGAAGATTTAAACCTACCTATAATTAAAATTGCAAGTTCAGGATGTAACGATTGGATGTTGATTGAAAGGATAGCTAAGACCAGAAAACCGGTAGTTGTCTCAGTCGGTGGCATGTCATTGAAAGATATGGACGATATGGTTACTTTTTTTGAAAAAAGAAACATTCCATTAGTAATTTGTCACTGCATTGCCGCTTATCCAACCGAAGGCAGTGAACTGCAATTAAATCAGATAGATTTCCTTAAAAGAAGATACCCTAATCATGTAATCGGTTTATCATCACATGAATATCGTGATTGGCAATCGTTGATTATTGCTGGATACGCAAAAGGTGCACGATTATTTGAACGGCATATAGATATCAATACCGACGGTTTCAAAGTAGCATCTTATTCATCTCTTCCGGAGCAGATAGATGTATGGTTCAAGGCATGGCATCATGCCAAGTTAATATGTGGAAGTTCTTCTGAAGCAAGGATATTACCCATAGAAAAGGAAATAAAATATTTAAACTCCTATATACGTGGAGTTTATGCTAAAAGGGACATTCAACCAGGAGAGATGTTAACAGAGGAAGATATTTACTTAGCTGTGCCCTTACTGAAAGGACAAATATCATGCAGGGAATTAATGCTCGGTCGTTATGGGCATAAAGTAATAAAACAACTTAAAACGGATCAACCAATTATGATTGACAGCGTAGATACGCCATACGCTGATAATGAATCATTAATGAAAGTCATATACGAAAGAGGGCTTGATCCGAGTGAAACATGCAAGAGTAACAGCAAAGATCATCTAAGGCAGATTCGTGACTAAGAAAACAGTTTTATTAACAGGCGCAAGTAAAGGAATTGGTAAGGCAATAAAGGAGCTGTTGGAAAAATCTGGGAAATACTACTTACTGACACCCTCAAGGAACGATCTTAATTTGAGAAAACTCGAAAGTATCGAATATTTCTTTAATGATCAACATATTGATGTATTGATAAACAATGCCGGGATTAACATCCTTAACCAGATTGAAGAGATCAGTCAGGAAACTATCGACTCCATGTTTCATGTTAATTTGATATCTCCATTAATATTAATACAAAAAACTGTTCCCTTCATGAAAAAACAGCATTACGGACGCATAATAAATATTAGTTCAATATGGGGAGTAAGATCTAAGGAGTTTAGAACGTTGTATTCTGCTACTAAATTTGGCTTAAATGGCATAACAAAGGCTTTGTCAAGAGAGTTAGGTGAGTACAATATTCTTGTAAATTCCGTATGCCCGGGATTTGTCAACACTGAGCTGACAAATAAAAATATTTCTTTTTCAGAACAAGAGGAGATTAAAAAAAATATCCCTTTAAAAAGATTTGCAGAGCCGTCTGAAATTGCCAATCTGGTTGAGTTTTTAATTTCTGACAGAAATACCTACGTAACAGGTCAGACAATAGTAATAGATGGTGGATTTACGGCATGAAAAGCCTTCAGATTCAATCGAATATTAAAGATTATACAGTTTTATTTGAAAGCGATTTTAATTTCTTCAATAATCTATCAAAGATTACTGAAAAAGTCGTTATAATCGACAAGGTAGTTTTTGATTTATACAAAGAGATTTTTACGAAAAAGTTTGATCAGTTAGACACAATCCTATTGGAAGCGATTGAAGAAAATAAGACATTGGACTATGCAAAAAATATATATGAATTGTTGGTCAAAAAAAATGCAAAAAAAAATCTCAATATCATTTCAGTTGGCGGGGGAATTACCCAAGACATTGCGGGTTTCGTAGCTTCTACTTTATACAGAGGAGTTAATTGGATATATGTCCCTACAACTTTTTTAGCCCAAACTGATAGTTGTATAGGAAGTAAGACTTCTTTGAACTTCCAATCGTACAAGAATCTCATAGGAACATTTTATCCTCCGACAGAGATATATATAAATACAACATTTCTTAATACCCTCTTGGAAGTTGATTTTTTTAGCGGTATAGGCGAAACAATCAAACTTCAATTAATGAAAGAGATATATCCAAAAGACTTTAGATCTATAGTTGAAACTGTTAAGTTTGCAGCAGCTAAGAAGTCAATATTACCATTAATTTTTGACAATATGCAAATAAAGCTTTCTTATATGGCGAATGATGAATTCGATCAAGGAAGAAGAAATTTGCTTAATTATGGCCATTGTTTTGGGCACGCCGTTGAAACTACATCAAATTATTATATCCCCCATGGTATTGCTGTAATCATTGGGATTATATTTGCGAATACGATTTCTAAATATAGGTTTTTATTATCTGCAGAGATCTCCGATTTTTTAAATAAGAATCTTCTACTCCCGAATATCCCCTTGAAGTTAAAGAAAGAACATTTTACCATGGAAATTTTGAAAAGCATGAAAAGTGATAAAAAAAGAGTAGGAGAACATCTGACGGTTGTTATCCCAAACGAAGAATTTAGATTGACAAAGGTTGACAATGTAACAGAAAGTGAATTTATTAAATCTTTTGATGAAACAGTAAGCATCCTGTTCAGTTCAAAATATGAGTTGTTACTTTAAGTGTACCCATTTGATTCTGAGGCAAATGCATGAACAGTCTAATATCTATAATTACCTCTGCCTACAACGAAGAAGGTTGTATCGATGAGCTGGCTAGACAGTTGCAAGCAGTATTTGATGAAAATAAAATGTATGATTTTGAAGTTATTATCGTTGAAAATGGTTCGACGGATGGTACTTATGAAAAACTGATCAAGATTCGTGAGAAAGACCCCAGATTTAAGATTGTGCAGTTGTCGAGGAACTTCAGGATGGATGGAGGCATTGCGGCAGGTTTGCAGTATGTTAAAGGTGATGCCGCAGTTATAATGACTGCCAATCTTCAGGATAAGCCTTCCATCATCACCGATTTTATAAAGAAATGGGAAGAGGGATATGAGCATGTCTACGGTATTGTAAAGAGGCGCCATGGAAAGGGGTTTTTTAGACGATTAAACTCCCGGCTTTTTTATATACTGATCAACAAAATGACAGGCAATATGATTCCAAAGAATGCCAGTGATTATAGACTGGTTGATAAGAAGGTATATCAGGTTATCAAAGCAATGGAGGAAAGGAACCGTTTCACAAGAGGAATGTTTGCCTGGCTTGGTTTTAAATCTATAGGTGTTGAATTTGAGAGGGATAAGAGGTTTGCAGGGGAATCTCATGCTCATTTCTGGAAAGTACTTGAACTTGCAATTAAGGGGATATTTGCGTTTTCCTACATACCTATAAGATTTATATCTTTTTTTGGACTAACATTGTCAGGTGTTTCCTTGATGTACTTGGTATATACAGTGTTTAAAATTATATTTACAGGTGTTCCTTTTGCAGGTTATGGGACTATCGTATCACTTATGCTTCTTTTATTTGGCCTTTCTTTTCTCATACTCGGAATTTTGGGTCAATATATTGCCCAGATATACGAAGAAGTCAAGGCAAGGCCGAACTTTATTGTTAGAAAGGAAATAGGTTTTAATGACGAAAAGTAAACCAGTGTCATCGCAATCATGATAGAAGGCAGAAAACATGGACAAAAGATAGCTTATCTATTAGTAGGTGGTTGGAATACTTTATTTGGTTTTGCCATATTCGCAGTACTTTATTACCTCTTACATCAAAGAGTTCATTACACGTTGATTTTGGTGATCAACTATGTTATTAGCATCACCAATGCATTTCTAAGCTACAAGTTCATCGTTTTTAAAACTAAAGGGAATCTATTGAGGGAATATTTACGTTTTTATGTCGTATATGGGACTTCGTTCATAGCAAATATTATTCTAATGTTAATAATCGTTGAGTTCTTAAAGGTAAGACCCGTTCCAGCCCAAGGTGTCATATTATTTTTTACGACCGTTGTAAGTTATATGGGACATAAGCATTATTCATTCGGCAAGTCCGCCGAGATAACCAAGTAGAGCATAATCGCATATTAGTCGGCAGGTAAGTTTTAAAAAGGTGATGTTGAATGAAGTTGAATGTTTTATTAACCGGTGGCAGCGGTTTTATTGGAAGGAATATCCTTGAATCATGTTTGATAGAGAAATGCAATATCATTGCACCGAGACGTTCAGAACTCGATCTGGTTGACGATGATAATGTAAAAAGTTTTTTTGCGGAGAACAAGATCGATGTCGTTATCCATTCTGCCATAAAACCTGGGCATAGAAACGCTAAGGATACTACAAACCTTTTCTACACAGACAGCAGGATGTTTTTTAATATTGTCCGCCACTCCGCTTCATATCGTAAATTGATCGCCCTGGGTTCCGGATCAGTGTACGATATGATGACCCAGGATTTGTGTAAGGTCTCAGAGGATTTTTTTGATACGAAGATGCCATTGGACGAGCATGGGTTCTTCAGGTTTATATCCGCAAAATTTATTGAACTAATGGATAATGCGGTAGACCTTAGGATTTTTAGTATATTTGGTAAATATGAAGACTATGAAATAAGGTTCATCTCGAACGCTATTTGCAAGGCAATTTATGATTTGCCTATAACTATAAAGCAAAATAGGAGATTTGACTTTTTATATATTGATGACCTAATGCCTATATTGGACTATTTTATTCAAAATGACGTTAAGTATAAGGCGTACAACATCACTCCTAACTCAGCTATTGACCTGTACGAAATTGCATTAAAAGTGAAGGCAATTTCCGGAAAGGATTTGCCAATAGTCGTTGGAAAACCAGGTATGGGCTTTGAATATAGCGGGAGCAATAAGCGTCTCCGAGACGAGGTTCCAAGCCTGAGGTTTTCTAATATCGATGAATCCATAAGTAAGTTATACCATTGGTATTCGGAAAACAAACACTCAATAAACAGAGATTTATTGCTTTTTGATAAATAATAAGGAAGGAGTGAGATCGTCAGTATGCGTGTATCTGATTATATAATGAAAAGACTTGTAGAACATGGCATCCGACAGGTTTTTATGATCACCGGCGGCGGGGCGATGCATCTCGATGACTCTCTCGGCTTATGTAAAGATATTAAATTCCTTTGTAATCATCATGAACAAGCGTGTGCAATTGGCGCAGAGGGATATGCCCGCATGTCAGGCAAGCTCGGCGTCTGCATAGTTACATCAGGCCCGGGTGGTACCAATACGCTAACTGGTGTGACAGGGCAATGGACCGATTCTGTTCCGGTTCTTTACTTGTCAGGACAGATTAAATTCGAGACATCGATAGAATCCTGCCGAGAGATAGGCTTGCGCCAGCTTGGCGATCAGGAAATCAATATTATTGACATAGTAAGACCGATAACGAAATTTGCTGCAATGGTAACGAACCCCCAAGAAGTCAAAAAACTTCTGGACAAGGCCATTAACATAGCTACTCACGGTAGACCCGGACCTGTCTGGCTGGACATCCCTCTTAATATTCAGGGAGCAGTAATAGATGAAAAGATGTTGCTTGAATACAACCAGAAAGATGATGAGATAAATTTCGATAAAAAGGTGATCAAAACAAATGTGAAAAAGGTAATTGACCTTCTCAAAAAAAGCGAACGTCCTATCTTTGTCGCTGGACATGGTATACGAATCTCAGGCTCCCAGAAATTGTTCCTTGATGTCGTAGAAAAAGCCGGAATCCCTGTTGTTTCCACCTTTAATGGCGTTGATCTAATAACATCTGATCATCCACTCTATGTTGGAAGGATCGGAACCATAGGTGACAGGGCTGGAAATTTCGCACTTCAGAATTCGGATCTGTTCTTGTCGATAGGATCAAGAAATAATATAAGACAAATCAGCTATAACTGGAAGTCCTACGCAAGGGCTGCAAAAAAGGTTGTTGTAGATATAGACCCTGCTGAGTTAAGAAAGCCTACTATCACCCCTGATTTGCCTATTTGCGCAGATGCCAGGTTGTTTTTAGAAGAACTTGACAACCAACTTGATAAAGTAGATCTTCAGGACTTCAAGGAGTGGCAGGCCTGGTGTCTGGAGAGAAAGAAAAAATATCCCGTTGTCCTTCCTGAATATAAAAAAATAAAGGGTGCCGTAAACTTATATTATTTTATTGAAACCCTAAGCAAGGCTCTAAAAAAGAACGATGTGGTAGTGGCAGGAAATGGCAGTGCATGTGTAGGACTCTTTCAAGCCGGTACGGTTAAGGAAGGTCAGAGGATGTTCTGGAACTCTGGTTGTGCAACCATGGGATATGACCTGCCTGCTTCCATAGGCGCATGTCTTGCAAATGACAGGAAACCGGTTATTTGCCTTGCAGGTGATGGCAGCATACAGATGAACATCCAGGAACTCGAGACCATAGTTTACAATAACCTTCCGATAAAGATATTTTACCTTAACAACGATGGATACATCTCAATGAGACAGACCCAGGATGCATTCTTTGACGGCAGAATCGTTGGAAGCGATGAAAGAAGCGGCATTGGTTTCCCAAATATTATAAAAGTTGCCAAGGCGTATGGTCTAAAAACAGAAGTCATCTTAGGGCATGATGGTATGAAGGAAAAAATCAAGAAAGTACTTAATGTAAAATGGCCGGTACTCTGTGAAGTCAAGCTATTTAGAGATTATAAATTTACTCCAAAGCTTTCATCAGAACGAAAACCTGATGGCAGGTTGGTTTCGAAGCCACTGGAAGATCTTTTCCCTTTCCTCAGCAGGGAGGAGTTTAAGAAAAATATGATAGTGCCGGTTATGGACGAAGACAAATAGAATTTGGATAAGGTTAGCGAATGGCGCTTTTTGATAAATTTGCAAAGAATTATGATCATGGACATGCTAAAGCCGTTAAGATGTCAGGTTTTGAGCCCTCTCACTTCCACGAATACAAGCTCAGGGAAGTAGCTGATTGTTTAAGGTCAAACGGGCTGCTGGACAAACGGTTAAAGTTATTGAACTACGGGTGCGGCACGGGAAACAGCGAAAAATATATAAAGAAATACTTGCCCAATGCGTCGGTATATTCCATTGATGTATCTGAAGAATCCATAAAGGTAGCAAGAGAGGAAAATAAAGACTTATCAGATGTCAGATTCGAGCCCTTCGATGGCATAAATATACCTTTTGACATTGGTTTTGATGTCATATTCATTGCAAATGTCTTCCATCATATACGGCATGAAAAGCACGTCGATATTTTAAAGACCCTTCATTCCAAGCTGAGAATCGATGGTTCGCTTTTCCTCTTCGAACTGAACCCACTGAACCTGCTCACAATGTGGGTGGCGATACAAAATGACTATAAATTCGATAAAGACGCAAAGCTTCTGAATCCATTTTATACGAAGGGGGTCTTGGCTAAAGCCGGATTTACTCATCAAGAAATTCGATTTACCATATTCTTTCCTCAAATTATGTCGTTTTTGATTCCCTATGAAAAATATCTCAGCAAACTCCCTCTAGGGGCGCACTATTATTTTGCAGTTCAAAGGACTCGTGATTAAATGAACAAGTTAAAGTTCCTGTTCAAGGATATATTGAAGACAACACCGCTGATAATTTCCATTATTATAATCATTGCTGCAATTGCCGATCTTTATCGTCCCATGACTTACAGGGGCAATGTGCTTCCAGGGCAAGTTGGTAGTATAGAAGGAACAAATAGGGCAGCTGAGGAAGGCAAAGATAAGGATGGTTTTCTTACCTGTGGTTCTTATGTCCAGCTTGAACAGATAAATATAAAATATAATTGGAATACCTAGCCACGTACGCCGGAAGTGGTTCGTGGGACATAATTTTTAGCGGTGCGTCTCATTGGATATACAATGAGACCTTGTCATGTTGATGGAGCGGCGTAACTTATATCAGCTAGATTGTGCTCGTGCGGTATCGCCTGGATGTGTGCTGGAAACGTGACACAGTAGAGGACGGTAATCAGTTGAAGGGGATGGCGGAGCCAAGAATCAACCGCAACAGTTTTGCGCGTAAAGTTTTAGTTAATTTACTTAAGCAGGGTCTAAGAACAGGCCTGTTGAGTGAAATAGCATGAGTGCACGAATCTCTGTGAAAATTTTGTCGATAGTATGGTTGGTGATGCTCGCTATATTGGGCGCGTATTCAATGGAGGAGGGTTCCTGGGTTCGCTCCCACCTGCCCTTTGTGAAAATCGCCGCCGATAACCGCGAAACCATTCGCGCTGCTAAATATATTCATGGGGTTGTAGCCGACACTTCCGAAAGCATTGATGTCGCGCGATATGCCTATGGAAAAACCACACCAATCGCGCTCGGGGAAATCAAGAATCCCGACAATGCATATGTTCATCTAAAACTCCGCTTTCGCGCAGATAGCACGGAAGGCAACCCAAACCTATTTCAGACCGCCCCAGTTAATCGCGGCATGCGCATGGAGATTTCTGGATCAACTGCAGCTATTATCGTTCCTGATTTGACAGTACCCGGCGGGCTGAAGGGACTCCCACTGACCACGACACTTAAGGCCGGACAGTGGTATACGTTAGAAGTAGAGGCGTTAAACGGTACATATGTTCGTGCTAAGTTGGATGGGCAGAGCGTGGCCGATTATGCCAGTGCGGGACTGTCTATGGAAACATCCCATCTCTTGGTGGGCGGCGGATTTGATACGTCTCGCGCCTTTCGCGGGCAGATGGATAATATTTTCATCACAAAAGGCAATCTTCCCCGATCTGTGCATTCATTTTTCTCTTCAATCTCTAATGGCGGAATATTAATATTTTCATTTGTATGTTTTCTTATTGTTGTGATGGTGAATAGGTTTAGTGGCCGGATTTTTAATAACCTTTTGATACCGCACCGAATTTCGAGTATGGTTAGTATGGGTTTGGTTTTGAGCCAAGTACTATTGATATTGATACTGCCCGCATATAGAAATTTTGTTATCGTTTATTTTTTTTTGTTTCTCATAGGGATAAATCAATACATCCTATTGACGCCTACATTCCTTAAAGAAAAAAATGTTTATTTTGTATTTGTTCCACTAAATGGTCTGCTGTTGCTTTCTGTGCTTGGGGCCTATTTTATAGGGTTCAGTATTAAGATTAATTTGTTAGTACCTGCGCTTTTATGTATTTCCTTCGTAGCGTATTTACTCAATTTCAAATTGAATAGGGATAAACTCATTTCATTCTATTCAGAAATGGAGGCTGACTATGCGATTGCGTTCATTGTTTATACATTAGTCGTAACCCCAATTATTCTTTGCCTAATATTTCCGGTTTTGTTTTCTGATTACACAACATCACCCTATAGATTAGGGCCAGATATGGGTTCGTATGCCAAAATGTCTCAATATCTATTGGATGGAGGAACATGGACTGAAGCTACCCAGAGAGCGATAGAGTTTACTGGAATGTCTCCAGGAGAGATAAATCGCTATAGCGATGCCACTATGTCATGGCCGCTAATGTACTACTTTCGCTGGGGTTTAACTGCTTTTCAAGCGGCAGTAACAATCATCACTTTTTCAAAGCATTCCTTTGAAACTGCGTTCATTTCGATGGCCGTGCCATATCTCTTGATGTGCGGGTTAGTTTTAATCTGGCTAAGGAGCCAAATGGGTTTGGGTTTTATTGCGGCTACACTTGGAACTGCCGCATTTGCATTTAATTCAAACATGCTTAATCTTTGGTACGAGGGATTTTATGGGAATTTATACGCTTTAGGATTACTTATCCCAATGCTATATATATATTCACATTTCAGAAGTAATGAGAGTTGCACACAAAGCGATCTTTTTAAATCGATTGCATTTTTTTCCATCTTAATTGCGGCTAGCTTATCAAGTTATGCTGAAGGGGTTGTTTTTGTTTTACCTGCTTATATTATTATTGTATTCATATTTGATTTGTTAATAAATAAAGCCATCAAATGGCAGCCATATTTAATAATTCTAAGTAGTGCATGCATTGGGTTGTTTATTGTTTTGCCCTGTGGTTTCATCATTGAGTGGGTGGTTTTGGCATTTAAGCAAATTACTCAAGAAGGTGGAAATGGTTACTCGCAGCCGGTATGGGCGCTCCCACATGAGATACTCAGCTTCCAAAATATATATCTTAATACATCAGTTGATCTTGTAGACAAGCTACTACATAGAACAAATTTAAGTGTAGTTTACGGCTGCATAATTTCCGGGCTTGTTCTTTATTCAATCTTCGTTTATTTCAGAAAAGATCGTAGGGAAGAGAATGTGTTATATCTGGCTAGCATCCTTATGGTTGCGGCCTCAGTTTGTTATGTCTATTACAAGACGCCAAACAATAATTATACATATATGAAAATGTATGTATTTCAATTGCCACTTTTATTCATAATATTTTGGAGTTCTCTAAGTATCTTTTATGAGAAGCATGTTGCAAAATTGTTTAACATAGATTCAAAATGGCTATATCTATTCGTAGCCATGCCGATTGTTACAAGTGGAATGGTTTATATTATTCAATATAAAGAAGGATCAATTCCTATTGAGAAATTCAGGATTGAATTGCATGGCGAAATTAAACAAATTAATTTTGATAATGTGATTATGTATCCATTGTTAATTCACAAGGCTAACGAGCTATAATCAAAAAGTGTGGAAAAAGTAAAGAAGGCAGCGTATCCTTTCA
>CAYZUL010000046.1:0-22294 GCA_964481895.1 uncultured Nitrospirota bacterium
CAAGAAACAAAAAGATATCCCCATAATGAATCTTGACTCATTGCCTCTTCCGCTACATAATTCTGCTATTCATGGGATAAGTTTAAGATAAAATGTTCGGAGGCAAGAAACTATGGGCACATCGATGATCGCGATAGGAGTCGTTGTCATTATTTTTGTTGCCTTTCTTGCCATGTTAATAGCTAAGGGCGGGAGAGTAACGGAGTATTTTAAAAATGCAGTTAAGGTCTATTTATGGCTTGGAGATACCTCTGCCGGTATTGCCGCGCTAACGTCGGCAAAGACCGCTGCGGCTGCGCAGCGTGATGCCATGACTTCGCACCTTACGCAGCTTTCTGGCCAATTTGTCCTGCTAATTGATAAGATTCCGGAATTACAGATCTTCAAAACTCGATTAGAAAGGCTTGCCCAAGAAATCGCAGCAAAAGAATGGACAATACGGGACGTTCGGAAGGCAAAGGCTGAACTGGGCGAAGTTAGCCCAAAATACCTTGAAGCGCTGAATCGCTCCGATCCAAGCGTATTCGTTTCGAGATGTCCAACTCTTTTTCAGGCATCCCCCAACATACTAGAGCTTGTTCAAGCCGCTGAGCAAGTGGAGCGTACCAAGGTAGAGCGTGGCGTTGAGGTGATGGAAAAATTGAAGGATCTAAAAGAATTTTAAGACCCAAAGGTAAAGGTAATTCTCGAACAAGGCATCGAGCAAGCTAAGAAGGATCTGAATCGATAAGATACCTCCTAACAATGTCTTCGAGATGAACGCACCCAAAAGCGGCGCGAAGATAAAGGAAGCTGCAAAAAACTAATCTTTTCCAAAGCGAGTAACAGCTATGATTTTTACAATTAAAAAAGTCGAAAGTTGGGATGAATTTATTGAACAAATAATAAATTTTCAAAGAGTTCAGACAAATGGGTGTACCGTGGTCACACAGAAGATCACCATGAGTTAGCCACTACTTTGGAGCGAGCACGAGAATACTTCGGTATCAGATGGTCGTACTTGCCTCAAATCGAAGAACAGTTGATCAGGAATTTTCGTAGACGATTCCAAGGGGAGGGGGATTAGGAATTGCATAAAGATAAATTGTATTGTATTTCTCTTATGCAACATCATGGAGCACCAACGAGATTATTAGATTTTACCAAACTTTCGTGTCTACTTTTTTCAGCTTACCTCCTCTTTCCCATAGACTACTTTTCTATATACAAAGCAAGATGCTTCCAACCACGGAGATTGAAGTAGCCGACGCAGAAGTCAGAACGATGAGAAACATTAATAGCCTCACGCAAAGCAGGGAGGAGTTGCTTCTCTATATTATCGAAGATCCGTGGCATTTTTAGTCCCCACTTTATTCAGATTTTAAACTATAATAGCAAAATATTTAATGAAAGTATAATGAAAAAAAGTAAAGGAAAAATCTCAAGAAATTGCAGAAGGGCAGGAATACACCTTTTACTGAATTAACTTAAATCTCATCTTTTCAGGTGCTATCCGGGTAACTTCTTTTATAGAATCAAAATGCTTATCCGCTGAGATAAGATGGGAGATTCCGTTATTGACCATGACAGCCGCATGGATCAGATCACGGGGTGGAATATTTTTCTTTTTATATTTTTCTGAGAGTTCAAGCATACGGTCTATGTCAGGGCTGGTTACGGACAGGATAGCCATCTCTAGTGTTTTTATATCCCTGCATACAGATATTCCTATATCCCACTTTCCTATCATAGCATATCTATATATAATCTCCTGGAATAACTCTGTATTTACCACAGGCCTGCCATAGGTGCCCATCTCGGCTTCCCGGGCGACTCTAAGAATTATCTGAGAACAAGGAGCCTTTAAAGGATGGTCTTTCCCCCTCGCGTACATAAAGATACTGGTATCAACAAAGACCATATTTTTCATTCGGAATGCCCTTTGGAAAGGGTTTTTTCAAGCTCATCCCAATTTACCTCTTCTTCCGCAGATGTTAGCCTGATGGCCGCCTGAATACGCTCTTCAATATTGCCTTTGTTAGATACGATAGTTTCCACAGATTTCCGTATTGCCTGGCCTACAGAAATATGACGCTCCTTTGCAAACTGTTTGAGTTTTTTGTATTGATCTTCATCAAATAAAATCATTGTCTTTTTTGTTAAGGGCATAATTCTTTTTCCTATATATCAATATGTAGATATATAACAAACATATCTTCTTTTGTCAAATCAATCCCGGAATCAATTTTTAATTACATTTTTATCGGCTTCATGGTATATTATAAATTTTTAATAACCTTTGACACGGATAAATATATGGCTGATCTGGAATCCGGCAGGGATGTAACAATCACATTCCTTCCAGACAATATAAGCTTCAAGACACCACGAGGTACCAACCTTCTCAAGGCAGCCTCCATGGCAGGGGTTGAAATTTATTCCAACTGCGGCGGCCAGGGGAGCTGCGGCAAATGCAGGGCAATCATAAAGAGCGGTAACTTCAAGACGGCCGCATCTACTCACTTAAAAAAAGAGGAGACAGATGCGGGGGCGGTCATATCCTGTCTTACCAGTGTTGAGGGTGATCTTCTGGTAGATGTTCCCGTCGAATCGAGGATGCGGGAAGGAAAGAAGATCGCCGTTACATCTTCATTGGGATATCTTGAGGATCTCCTGAAAAAGGAGGGGTTTTCACCAGATCCTATTACGAAGAGCATAAACATAAATGTCCCTCCACCCTCCCTCGATGATAATATCTCCGATCTTGACAGGATAAAAAGGGAGCTAGGCCGTATCGGGATAGATGGAGAGGGGCTGATCTTTCCCTTCAGCATTGTGAAACGTCTTGGTTCTGCCTTAAGACAGGACTGGTCCCCAACAGTGACCCTTTTGGATTACAAGGGTAGGGTAGGGGCGATAGATATCAGGCCGGGAGATCGCTCAAAGAGGCGGTTTGGTGTCGCAGTAGATATCGGGACTACCACTATTGTGGTATACTTGGTAGACATGGTGAGCGGGAGGGTAATCGGGACATCGTCCAGCTACAACGCCCAGGTCAAGTGCGGGGACGATGTCATTAGCAGGATTGTATATACAGAGAGAGAGGGAGGGCTTGAACACATAAACAGCCTGGTAATTGACAATATTAACGGGTTAATAGGTCAGGTAACCAGAGACCACCAGGTTGACCGGACTGATATAGAACTTATGATTACCTCTGGAAATACTACCATGACACACCTCTTCTTTGCCGTGGATCCAAAATATATAAGAGAAGAGCCCTACATACCAACTGCAAACCTGTTCCCGCATGTCAGGGCAGGGGATCTTGGGATAAAGATAAATGAGGATGCAGTTGTCTATGCCGTCCCTGGCGTGGCAAGCTATGTAGGCGGGGATATTACATCTGGCATACTTGCTTCGGGTCTTTATAAGTCCAGTGATCTTTCGCTTTTCATAGATATAGGGACGAACGGGGAGATAGTGCTTGGCAATGAGGATTGGCTTATGACTACCGCATGCTCTGCCGGCCCCTGTTTTGAGGGAGGGGGCGTAAGGAACGGGATGAGGGCAACCGAAGGCGCCATAGAGGAGGTGATTATTGACCCTAACACCTATGATGTAAAGCTGGGGGTGATCGGGAATACAAGGCCAATAGGTATATGCGGATCAGGGATGATAGACGCGGTTGCCGAGATGTTCCTTACGGGTGTAATAGACCAGAGAGGTAAGATCCAGCAGGATGTAAATAGCGATAGGGTCAGGGGGGGAGAAGGAGGGCTTGAGTTTGTCCTTGCATGGGGAAATGAATCAGGAACAGGCAAAGAGATAGCTCTGACCGAGCCGGATCTGGATAATATCATCAGGGCAAAGGGTGCCATCTATGCAGGTTTTTCAATACTACTGAAAGAGGCTGGGATCGATTTTTCCGCAATTGAAAAGATCATGATTGCAGGGGGGTTCGGTAAGTATATCAATGTCAAAAGGGCAATAATGATAGGTCTCCTTCCGGATCTTCCACCGGAGAAGTTCGTCTTCCTGGGCAACACGTCCATCGCAGGCGCATATTTAGCCCTTATCTCAAAGGATATGCTAAGCAGGGCAGAGGAGATAGCCAGGAAGATGACCTATATCGAGCTCTCTGTCTCAAGATCCTTCATGGATGAGTATGTATCCGCTCTCTTCCTTCCGCATACCAATATTGCTGCCTTTCCGTCTGTAGCGGAAATCCTTGGAAGGTAACTATTATCCAACTCACGATGAATGGATAGACATGCCTGGCTTTCAATAAATACTGATTTATAGTTATACCATAGGTGCGTTAATGCATTTTTAGCCATACATCTTATTAGTTTATGCCTGTTAGAAGAGACCACCCATTGTTTATCGTCGATAATCTCTTTATTGCCTTGAGAAAAGAAAATATATCATGTCTTTGTCATATATGTGTCATGATATTGTAAATTTTTCATCTTTTCGGATTAAATGCTGGATTTGACTTAACAGATATGGTATAAAAAAACCTCGTGCCATAAAGGAGGACTAAGATGCAATGCAGATTCCTTATAATTAAGGGAGAAAATATAAGCGGTGACTCGGAACCAATACCACAATTGAGACTAAAATACCTGTGTAATCTTAAGCAGCAGGGTGAAAAACAAAGGGATTTTATCAGTAAGGTCTTATATCAAAAAGGGATAGGAGGGCCTGATTATACAGACGATTGTCCATTTGGCAATAAGAACAACCCGGAATGTCCATTTTATATTGCATGATGAGGAAATCATCATGTCCCTTCAACGACCCTGGATAGTTGACTTTAATTGCAAATAATTAATCTACGTCTGTCTTCTAAGATATTCAATCGCATCTTCCCTGTTTGCTAATATTCCGAGGATCTGTTTTTCTCTCAAGTCGGCAAGTATTTCCTTGAAGATCGGCCCAGGTTTAAGACCGAATAGATTGATCAGATCATTTCCGGAAATATAAGGTCTTTCTTTATCCTTCTCTGTAATATTAAGGAAGATAGAGAGCATTTTATCTATAGTTTCTTTTACCTTTTCTATGGAAGGGATGCCTTCAGCTTGAGTCTCCTTGGATGAGGCATCGGCAAGGGCCATGATCAGGATGGATATGCCATCTTCTCCTGTATCACGAAAAAATCTGTATACGGCCCTATGGGTCAACATTTTTTCGCGGGCAAGGAGAAGGGGGCGCAGGTGATTTGCGGTGAGCCTCTCCATATATTTTTGGGTATTTGTACCGAATCTCAAACGCTGGGCAATAGAAATATTAGTCTTAGCCCCAATTGCTTCATGTCCGATAAAATGAACGGCCCCATCCTCTCCTGCAGAAAGCGTATCAGGCTTTGCTATATCATGAAGGAGAGAGGAGAGTTTAAGTATTGTATATCTTGGAATGCCATATTCAAGCTCTCCTGATATATGGTCAGATATCTTCTCATTGTATCCACTAAAGGGCCAGGAAAGACCCCCTAAGATCTCCTCTGCAAGTCTGAATGTTTTAATCGAATGATCCCATAGCCCAAGCTCAGTTCCGGCAATGATAATTGGCCTCTTCAATCCAAGGATCTCAGGGATAATCTGGTCAAGCAAGCCCAGATCATCAAGCATTCCGATGTATCGTGATGAGATTGGGACAGAAAGTGTGAGGATTAGTTCATCTCGAATCCGCTCCGGTGATACAAGGCTAAGGAGCGCGGCATTCTTCCTGATCAATTCTACCGTCTCCCCGGAAAGGGTGAAATCTAATATCGCAGAGAACCTTACAGCCCTGAATAGTCTTACCGGATCATCAATAAAAGATCTCGCATTTATAACCTCGATCCTCTTATCTTCCAGATCATTAACACCTCCAAGAGGGTCTAGCACCCTTAATCTGCCTGGATCAGTTAATATATCGCTAACCTTAACGGCTAGCGCATTCATAGTAAAATCCCTGTATTGTAAATCGTCTTTTATATCCTTTCCCTGCATCCTGGAGAAATCAAATCTCCACGACTCGCTTCCAGAACCCTTCACAACGCAGAATACACCCTTTTCCTTTTCAAGGCTAAAGTAGGAACCATCTATCTGCCCTGCAAAGGACTTAGCAAAGGGCTCAGGGTCAATTGGCATGACAATATCAAGCTCTTTTTTTACTCTCCTCCCGATGATCAGATCCCTTATAAAACCTCCAACAAGATATGAATCCTCCATCGATGCAATCTTTATGATATATTCAGAAAGACCTTCAAATATGGAGGAACCATAGATATATCTCTCCATTTTTCTCATTACCCTTAGTTAGTAAATATATTAAGTATCTATCTTAAAGTAGGTATTATTGTCTTGGGACAAGTTTGAGGTCAGAGGCTATCTCTTCTATCATCTTCGAGGTTATGACATCTTTTTTTCTCAGGAAGCCCTCAAGCAGTGCGTTGTCGCAGATTGTATTAATTAATCTCGGTATGCCATTTGAATATCTATGTATCTCTGTTAAGGCGTTGTCATCAAAGAGTTTTTTGTTGCATCCGGCAATCTGGAGCCTGTACTGGATATATTCCTTTGTGTTATCTTCAGCTAAAGATCTCAGTTCATATCTTATCGCTACCCTTTGCCTTAAGGGTTCATCAAGCGCAAGGTAGTTATCCAGTTCAGGCAGACCAATTAGGACAAAGGTAATCAGCTTGTGACCATCCAGTTCGATGTTTAGTATTCCCCTGAATTCCTCCATGACCTCCTTGTTCTGAAGCATTTGGGCCTCGTCAACGAGGACAACCGCCTTTTTATTAACCGCGTATAAATCAATAAGGCGCTTTGAAAGCTGGCTCAACAGCTCACTCTTTACATCAGATGGTTCTTCAACGCCTAGCTGGGCAGCAATCTTCCTTAAGAGCCATTCAGATGTCACTGAGGTATGGATGACTATAAGAAGGGCTGATTCATACTTGTCTTCATCCAATTCATCCAGCATCATCCTTGCTAAGGTTGTCTTGCCGGTTCCAATATCCCCAACCAGGACTGCAAGGCCCTTGCTCTCATCCACTGCATACCTGAGCTTGAAGAGGGCCTCGGCATGCTGGTTGCTGTTATAAAAGAACCTGTTATCGACCGATGTCGAGAAAGGCTGTTCCTTCAGGTTATAGAATTCAAGATAACTCAGACTACCTCCTTATAGATATGAGATCTTTCCCCTCTTCTTTGTAGGCACTACCTTGTCTGTCTCTTTCTTCTCTGCAGCGCTCAGGATGGAATCTTTTCCAGACGCAATGGCCTGGGTCTTTAGCTCCTCGATCTTTTTTGCAACATCCCTGAAATTTATATCTACGCTATATACCTCACTCATTTTATCAATGGCCGCCTCTGGCATATTTGCCGTCTCATAAAGCATCCCAAGATCATATTTAATGGAGAGGGACCTTTTATCGTCGCACCTTGGATCAGATATGGCCTTCTCAAGCTGGGCAATGGCAGATTTATACATCCCCTTTTCCTGGAAGCAGATAGCCAGCATGCTTGCCGAATCAAAAAAGCAGTCGGGTCCCTTTATGGAAAGCTGGAACTCGCCTATGGCCTCATTTACCAGGCCCATCTCTTTGTAAGCTATACCAAGATTGTAATGTGTTTCAAAGTCCTCCTCACCTAACTGCTCCTGAACACCCTTCTGAAAGTCCTGGAATATAGATTCAAGCTCTTCGTCAAGTTCTTTAGTCTCTGATTTCTCCGGTCTATCTGCTGCGAGATCCTCCTTCAGGACATCAGAGAGATCAAAGTATTCCTCCTCTTCACCCTTTGATCCTGCCTTCTCTTTTTGTATCAACTCCCCGACGATTTCCTCCGAAACTACCTGTCCCACCGGTTCCCCTGTTATTGACTCTTCTGAAGGCCTAACCTCCGTCTGTGTCTCAGGTTCGTCCACTGCAGAGGCTTCCCTGAAGCCCTCTTCTATCTCGGTCTCCACTTCAAACTCGGCAAGCCTGGCCCTGGCCTCATCGCTGCCGGGGTATTTTTCGAGTATCTTATGATACATATTCCGTGCATCGTCAACAATGCCTTGCTGGAGATAGAACTCTGCCTCTGCCAGATCTTCAGTTAAGTTACTCGCGGCCTTGTCCTCTTCCTTGACCGCCTCAATCGGTTTCTCACTGACCTGATCCACCAATGAGGGCCTTTCCTCCTCTTCCTTTATTCCTCCAGTTTCTTGAGATCCGTCCGTTAAAATTATGGAAGGCTGGACTGCCTCGGTCTCTGTTCCTTCAAGGAAGACCTCAGGTGCCTCACCTTCGATCTCAGTCTTGCCCATTGCCTCCTTAACGGATTCATTATCAGGATCAAGCCTTGATGCCTCATCAAGTATAGATATCTTGCTGACAAAATCGCCCTGTTGCCCATATATCCCCGACAGGAAAATACACTCTGAAACCGCCTTTTCAATTTTGCCCTCAAGCCTGTATATCTCCTTTAGCTGGATATGTGCCTTTAAATTAGCAGGTTCAAGGTCTACGATAGCCTCCAGTTGGTCTATAGCGTTCTTGGTGAGGCCATACTTCATATATACCTCAGCCTCGGTAAAATAAGCATCGATCTTTTCAAAAGCCTGCGAATCTTTAGTCCCTGTTTTGCCAACAACCACTGCCTCATCGGTTGCCATGGCCCCCACGCCAGGCTTAACGACTTCGGTCTCAGGTACAACATTGACCGGAGCTTCGACGACCTCCGGCTCTGACGGTTTTACCTCAGACGGCTCAAAAATGTTCCTGAATCTCTCTGCCTCCGCGCTGTCCGGCACAAGCCCTTTTATCTTTTGATAAATCGGGTTTGCCAGGCTTGCCTCTGCTAATGAGCCTTTATCAAGATAATATTCAATAACCTTGGCATATTCGCTGACGGAAAGATCCAGGTTTCCGCTCCGTTCATAGAGTTCTGCCAGCAGCATCATGGCTTCTACCCCGACGCTGTCGGCCTTGAGATAATCCAGAATAATCTTTTCAGCCTTCTCGAACTCGTCCTTCCTGATATATTCTTCTGCAATCGGCCTGAATTCAGAGAATGCCTCCTCAAACTTAGACCTCCCGAGATATATATACCCCAGTCTTTGGCGAAAGAGGGGATTTTGCAAGTCCTTTTTTAGGAGCTCCGTGACTATACCCTCTGCTTCATTAAATCTTCCTGCCTGGATATGGGAATCGGCCTCGCCCAGGAGGCTATTCACGTCCGGTTTTTTTGTCGAGACATTTAATTTTTCAAGCCCTTTTAGGGCTGTGCTGTTTGTTGGGTCAATCTTTAGTACCTGTCCGTAGAACTCCTCCGCCTCCTTGAGCTGCTCCTTATAGTAATAGACATCTGCTATCTCAAGGAACTCCTTTGCTGCCTCATTTTTCAGTCCTTCTTTTAGGTACATTTCGGCTAGTTTTAGCTTGATATTGACATTGGTTGGATCAAGATCAGCAATCTTCTTGTAGATATCGAGGGTCTCTTTTATCTGGCCGCTCTTGGCGTAGTGTCTTGCAACCCTCAGATAATCCTCGATTGCGTTACTGGTAAGACCCCGCTCAGCATTTAAATCTGCGAGTTTCAGGTATATATCTATCCGTTCGGGGATTAGCTTTATGATCTTTTTGTAGACCGCTATGGTCTTAAGGACGAAACCTGCTTTATTGAAGGCATCAGCAGCCTTGAGATATTCCTCCACTGCCTCTTTTGCTGAATTCTTTTTTAGATGTAAATCTCCGATAGTATTATAGACATTTCCGTCATTCGGTGTGAGCGAGAGGAGCTTTTGCCACTCCTCTATCGCCTTTTCTATCTGTCCTCTGGCGGTATAACGCTGGGCATTTTCTACGATTTTGCTTTTATCGATTGCCATCAGTGATGATCCAAATAAGTTGTTTTAAATTAACAGATTTGGCAATCCTTGTCAAGGTAAGGCAAGACTTGACACAACGAATAGAGATGGCTTAATCTAAAAAGATACCAATGGCAAGTTGGAGGATTTATGGCTATACCCAGCTCCTGTCCAGGAAGCAAGAATATAAAACAACCGGTGCCTGAACATAAGCATTGCCCCAAATGCGGTGACGAGGTGGAGATCTGGTCTGATGAACTTATAGTTGAATGCCCTAAGTGTAGATGTATGATAAGCAAGGAGATGAAGAATTCATGCATCGAGTGGTGCAAGTTTGCAAATGAGTGCGTAGGGGAGGAGATCTTAAAGAAACTAAGAGAGGAGAAATAGTTAGATGATACCTACCATAGAATGGAAAGAGGGTGTTGTAAGAATACTGGATCAATCGAGGCTGCCCGCTGAAGTCTCTTTTGTAGACTGCAAGGATTACAGGATGGTTGCCCATTGCATCAAGGAGTTGATTATAAGGGGTGCGCCGGCAATCGGGATTGCAGCTGCCATGGGTCTTGCACTTGGCGCACGGGAGATAGACACAGCAGATTTTGACAAATTTATAGTAAGGTTTAGTGAGATAGCAGACACTATTGCCTCAACAAGGCCGACCGCTGTTAACCTTTTTTGGGCCATTGAGCGGATCAGGGGCCTTGTTAATAAAAATAGGGGGAAGAGTGTTGAGGACATAAGATCTCTTATATGTGATGAGGCAAAGAGTATTCTTGAAGAGGATATTTCCTCCAACAGGCAGATCGGCAGGAATGGTGCGAGGTTGATTGAGGACGGAGATACTGTCCTTACCCACTGTAATGCAGGGGCCCTGGCCACCGGGGGCTATGGGACTGCCCTTGGCGTGATAAGGGCTGCCCACGAAGAGGGAAAGAAGATAAAGGTATTTGCTGATGAGACAAGGCCTGTACTCCAGGGGGCGCGTCTAACGGCCTGGGAGCTAAAAGAGGACGGTATAGATGTAACCCTGATAACGGATAATATGGCCGGATACATGATGAGTCGTGATCTTGTGGATCTGTGTATTGTGGGTGCAGACAGGATAGCTGCCAATGGTGATACAGCGAACAAGATCGGTACATACACAGTGGCCGTCCTTGCCAGGGAGCACGGGATACCATTCTATGTGGCTGCCCCTAGCTCTACTGTGGATGGTTCGATCTCATCAGGGAATGAGATAGTTATTGAAGAACGTAACCCTGAAGAGGTTACCCATATTATGGGTAAGATCCGGGTGGCGCCTCTTGGTGTCTCGGTGGCCAACCCTGCCTTTGATGTAACACCTGCCAGATATATAACGGCTATTATTACCGAGAAGGGCGTATTTAAGCCGGAAGAGATAGGAAAGACCCTGGGGTCTTGAATTGCCGTAACCCAGTCTGTTAAAATAATATTATGAAGAGATTAGTTATCTTACTAATACTGCTATTTGCAATATCGCTTTTCGGTTGCGCCTACAATAAAGAGAGCCTGATGCAATACGACTATCCATACCCTGTATACAATCAGAGTAACTACCCCTACAATTATGGTCCTTCCATCTATTCTTACACCACCTACCCATATCCCTATTTGATGGGCACTGTACCATATTATCCATATCCTCTTCCTTAAAGGGTTATTACCTTCGCCTTCTGTTGAACAGCCCCTTTAGGTGGTCAATTATCTCCTCTACTGTAACCTTTTTCAGTTCCCTTGTCCTTCTGTCCTTGAACTCTACAAACCCCTCATTTAGATTCTTCTCTCCAACTATCACATGGTAGGGGGTTCCTATTAGATCTGCATCCTTAAATTTAACCCCTGGCCTCTCATCCCGGTCGTCGATCAGCACGTCTATGCCCACACCTAGCAGGGAGCCGTAGATCAGCTCCGACGTAATCATCACCTTCTCGTTATTCACATTTAAAGGGATAACCTGAACATGGAACGGGGCAAGGGGAATTGGCCATACGATCCCATCCTTATCATGGTTCTGCTCAACAGCAGCTGCGATAGTCCTCCCTATCCCTATGCCGTAGCAGCCCATAAAGAAGAAGACCTCCTCGCCCTTCTTGTTCAGGAACTTTGCGGACATCGGTTCGCTGTACTTCTTCCCGAGTATAAATAGTTGTCCAACCTCGATCCCCCTGTCAATAGCAAGGGGAGACCCGCACTTAGGGCATGGATCACCCGCTAACACCTTCCTGATATAGGAGAATTGATCTACCTTAAAATCCCTTTCAATATTGACATTAACAAGGTGGACATCTTTTTCATTCCCTCCGACAATGAAGTTGGATAATTGTCCTACGGCATAATCGGCAATAATCCTGATCCCTCTTAGCCCTACAGGCCCTGAAAATCCGGAGGGTCCGCCGGTAATCTTCTCTATTGCCTCCTGGTCTGATAATGTTAGGTTATTGGTAGGGATGAGGTTCCTTATTCTTACCTCATTGGCCTCATGGTCTCCCCTCACGAGGACTGCCACAGGTCCATTATCGGTCTGATAAATAAGGGTCTTCACTAATTTATCGGGGTTGATACCGAGGAAGACAGATACGTCTTCTACAGACTTGACATTGGGTGTAACGACCTTCTTTATTTCCTTAGCTCTCTCTGGATTCTGTCTCTCTTTCTCAACCTTTGATTCTGCCCTTTCCATATTCGCAGCATATTCACAGGACCCGCAGGTTACAACTGCCTCCTCGCCGGTATCTGCCATCACCATAAACTCATGCGAGAATGTCCCGCCTATAAGGCCTGTATCAGCCTCCACAGCCCTGAAGTTAAGGCCGCACCTATTGAATATCCTGGTATAGGCATCGTGCATAGACTTGTAAGTCTCACGGGCATCCTCTTCATCCCGGCCAAAGGAGTAGGCGTCCTTCATTAAAAACTCCCTACCCCTCATCAGACCGAACCGGGGCCTTATCTCATCCCTGAATTTAGTCTGGATCTGGTATAAGGTTATCGGGAGTTGTCTGTATGACCTGATCTCCCTTCGCATAAGATCTGTTATTACCTCCTCATGGGTAGGCCCAATACAGAACTCCCGGCCATGCCTATCCTTAAACCTTAGAAGTTCCTTGCCGTAGAGGTCCCACCTGCCGCTCTCCTGCCAGAGTTCGTCAGGCTGAACTGCCGGCATCAGCAACTCCTGGGCGCCAATCCTCTCCATCTCCTCCCTTACTATCCTGATCATCTTGTTCATTATCCTCAACCCGAGGGGAAGATAGGTGTAGATCCCGGCCGCAAGTTTTCTTGTCATCCCGGCGCGGAGCATCAGTCTATGGCTTACTACCTCTGCCTCACCCGGATCCTCTCTTAAGGTGGGTATAAGGAATCTGGAATATCTCATAGTATTACCAACAGCATCCTGTTTCAGGTTTAAAAGTTTATTAACATAGCATTATTTATTAAATACATCAAGGCGGGCGGGTTAGAGGGGTTCTTATCCAGAACCCCTCTTAGTTACAACATATTTATCTGGAGAGATAATCATGGCCTTGTTAAAATGCAAAGGCCCACTGTACTGCATACCTCCGGTAGCTGTCCCCAACAGTTGGGTCGAAAAGCTGCACCTCCCCCTTTAGCGCGCTATTTGCCGTCATGTTGTAGCGGAGCCCCACCAGTGCCTTCTGCTGATCCAGAAATGAGCTGTTTTTAATGATAGGATCAGCCTCGCGAACCGAGATCTTCTCATACCTGACATAAGGGATATAGCGATTGGCAATGGTGTAGCCTAACTGGACGTAAGAGCCTGCGCTCTTAAATGTGCCGGTCTTAGTGAGATCATCTTTATCGTTGAAATAAAAATATTCCGAAAGAAGCTCTATCTGTTGATTGATAAACTCGAGATCCACCGCATAGATCTGCTGCGGTACATCTAAAGTGAGCACAGACGTTGAGCCAAATGATTGAATCCTATCAAAGTTTCCGGATATCCCGATCCCGAGTGCAGGGATGGCAGAAGGATGCGCCCTGAGGTGAAGGAGGACTGCCTTGTTGGTGTTGATGTCAGATACATCGTTGGAGCCCCCGATACCCGTAATGCCCCCGGCGGTGGTGCTCTTGCCCCCTTGTCCGTTGGTTACTGTAACCCCATAATCAAGCCTGAGAGGCTCCGTATTGTATGTCCCTAAGGCCCAGAGCCCGGTTTCATGAATCGGAACGATAGTTGCCCCAAGCTTAACAACGAGTGGGGCCTCTATGGTAGTCTGTAGCAGGGTGCCATGGTGATAGGTCGTATTCCAATAGCCAAGCGGTTTGTGCCACTTTCCTGCACGGATCTTTAGCATTTCGTCGACTGTATACCCTATATAAAGACGTGCGATAGCAGTCGAGACGCCCGATGATGAGGAAATGAATGCGATCTCGGTAGTGGCAACTAAATTCTCACCGAGGTCACCGTGGGCATGCAAGGATAATTGCCCCAATCTAAATGCGGCGGTTTTGGCATCGTCAGAAGTACCCTTATTTTGAGCATCGGCATAGTTGATGTCTGCGAATCCTCTAAACTCGAAGGCCTGCGCGGTCGTGCTCGAGATGGCAATCGCAAAGATAAAGGCCAAGAATACGATCTGCCATATTTTCCCCTTCACCCATTTTTTCATGTTAGCATCCTCCTTTTTTATTTTAGATTGTCCTGCAATCCTACCGTTTTATTGCCCTGAATCTTGGATTGCAAATATTATGCCTTTTGCGATAAGATAAATTTTAGCTGATTATTCAAGGAGTTAGATACTAATACCCTCAATTTATATAAAAAAGGGGGTTTGGGATGTCATTTTTTTGTCTGCAGATTTGGAATTAGTTTACATACATTTAGCATCCAGTTGGTAAGGGACAGAAAAGCATCGCGACAAACTAATCCCACAACTGAATCCTTTTTAATTACTAAATTTATTTTGGAAAAATGTGAATTTAGATAGAATCCTATATGGGTTTTTTGGATTTCAGGCTAAACGTGTTAATATAGTCTAGATCGATTCAATTGTGTTTAAGGGGATAAAGAGGGCATTGATGGAGGTTAGGCAATGGCATGGTTTAAAAGAGATAAATTACCCAAAAAACCTCAAGGAAAGCGGATAAGGATACCGGAAGGTCTTTGGATAAAATGCAATAACTGCCGTGAGATTATCTACAGGAAGGAATTTGAGAAAAATGCAAAGGTCTGTCCAAAATGCTCATACCATTTTCCTATATCTGTGGAGGAGAGGATTGCGATTACCCTGGACGAGGGCAGCTTCAGGGAGTTGGATAAAGAGATCTTCCCCCTGGACCCGCTCAACTTCAAGGATACAAAGAGGTACAAGGAGAGACTGAAGGATTATCAGGATAAGGTAGGCCAGATGGATGCTATCATGATGGGGGAGGGGAGTATATGCAACCTGCCTGTTATCTTCGGCGTCATAAATTTCAGTTTTATGGGCGGCAGCATGGGGTCAGTGATGGGTGAAAAGATAGCAAGGGGGGCAGAACATGCAACAAAAAAGCACTATCCGCTGATCATTGTAACGGCATCCGGCGGCGCCAGGATGCAGGAGGGGATACTCTCACTTATGCAGATGGCAAAGACGAGCGCTGCCATAAATAGACTCAATGATGTCAGGATTCCGTTTATAACAATACTAACCGATCCGACATTTGGTGGCGTGACAGCAAGCTTTGCAATGCAGGCTGATATTATTATTGCTGAACCTAAGGCGCTAATCGGGTTTGCAGGGCCCAGGGTAATTGAAGAGACAATAAAGCAGCAGCTTCCGGAGGGATTCCAGCGATCTGAATTCCTTCTAAACCATGGCATGATCGATATGATTATTGAGAGAAAGAGGCTTAAAGAAACCCTTGCAAGGATTATTTCCATGTTGTGGAGAATAACCCAAAGATAGAAGACCTTCAGTCCGGGTCTTGCTGATCCTGATCGGGCCATACTGCATTATTAAACCCTTCGCCCCGATCAACCTATACATAAAATGCTCATATTCCTTGACAAGATCAGGGTTTTCTCCTATTTTAAATGAAATATCTAATAGAGAATAATAAGGATTTACAGTGGATTCACATTATAATATACAACTAATCATATTTATTATTATTGCCTTTACCCTATTTCTTGGCGGGCTTATACTCTGGAATAAGATAAAGGCCTCCCATAACAGATTAAAGGAAGAGATGGAGGCATTAAAAAAGCATATCACGATAAAGGAAGAGACCATATATGAACAGAAGCAGTCTTTAAAGGAGTTAATAAGGGAAAAACAGTATCTGTCAACAATGCTGCTTGTTCTTCCCGACCTTGCAAAGGAGTTGAGTTCCACTATTGCGTTGAAGGATATCGAATATACCATTATAAAAATTCCAATACAGATGTTTGAAGCCAGATTTGCCATGCTTCATTATCTTGAGGGCGAGAAGCTGACACTGAAGAGAGATATGGGTTTAAGAGATGAGGAGGCAAAGGATTATAAGGAGATAAAACTTGGTGAGGGGAGGATAGGGTTTACTGCAAGAAAACAGATAGTTATGACCTCCGACGATTTTGAGGGGGAGAGCAAGCTGATGAAGGACCGTATTTTAGTTGACAAGGAAAGGGGATTGAAGATAGATATGTGCGCCCCCCTGATTCATCGTGGCAAGATATACGGTGTTGTAAGTGTTGGTGAGGTCTCAAAGAAAAAGGATGATGCCAGGATTCTCATGGGGCTGATAGCAAACCTGGGGGCAATTGCGCTGGAAAATGCACTTATCTTTGATGAGATACAAAGACAGTCTGATACCGACTGGTCCACAGGCCTTTATAACCTCACCTATTTTTATAAATACCTTGATCGCGAGTTAAAAAAATCTGCCAGATATATTCGGCCCCTTGAGGTGGTAATATTTGACATAGACCATCTGCGTGAATATAACGAACTCTTCGGTCACCTGGAAGGGGAAAATGTTATAAGGGTTATTGGAGGAATAATAAAGAACAGCCTGAGGAATATTGACATACCATGCAGATACGGAGGAGGGTCTTATGGAATTATCCTCCCTGAAACGGACAAGGAAAAGGCCCTCATGGTTGCCGAAAGGATAAGGAAGGAGGTCGAGGAATACCCCTTCTCTCTTAAGAGGGTGACTATAAGCGGAGGCATGGCTGCGTACCCTGAAAAGGGGAGCGAGGCAAATCTCCTGCTTAAAGAAGCTGAATCAAACCTTTCGGTGGCCAAGAAATCCGGGAGGAACAGGATTGCGAGATAATTATCTATTATAGGGGGCTTTTATAGGTTGGTTATGAAGAAGCGGATATATAAGGCATTTAAAGATAGTGCGGCAATAAAACTAAGATTTGTGGATCTGAATATTGATAAGATCATCGAGGTAACGGGATTGATAGTGTCTGCATTTAAATCCGGCAACAAGTTGATGCTATTCGGGAATGGTGGAAGTGCAACAGACGCATCCCATCTTGCTGCCGAGTTTGTTAACCGCTTCAAAAAAGATAGGGATGGTCTTCCTGCTATCTCCCTGACATCAGATATGGCGGTAATGACGAGCATATCCAATGACTATGATTATTCTGATGCCTTTGCAAGGCAGATTAAGGCCTTTGGCAGGATGGGTGACGTAGTCATAGCAATAAGCACCAGCGGCAACTCTCCCAATGTGATAAAAGCTGTTGAGGCATCAAGGCGTTTGGGTATTAAGACCATAGCCTTTACCGGTGGTAATGGAGGCAGGCTTGCCTCTGAATCTGATTATGCCTTCATAGTACCCTCGGACGAGACCCCAAGGATACAGGAGACGCATATCACGCTGGGGCATGTCATGTGTGAGATCATTGAGGAGGAGATCTTTGGGGGGTAGAATAAAAGTAAAAAGTAAAAAGGCAAAAGTAAAAAGAAGGCAAGACCTGGATCTTAGTGGTATTAAGACTTACTCCATCAAGGGGAGGAAAAGTAAGGTCGGGCTTGATCAGTTTGCAACAAGACACAAGGCGGGATCAAGCTTCTCAAGCTTTCTTGACTCCCTCCCTGATATGCTCGCAGCAAGGGATCTGAGGGAGATTATTTCAGCCGTTGTTAAGGCATATAGAGGCAAAAAGGTGGTAGCAGTGGGAATGGGCGCGCACCCGACAAAGGTGGGCCTAAACCCGATAGTAATTGACCTTATGGAGAGGGGTGTGATATCTTCAATTGCTGTAAATGGGGCTGTAATAATACATGATATGGAACTTGCCCTGGCAGGGAAGACATCAGAGGATGTGGATTCGGAGATAGGCACCGGAAGTTTCGGCATGGTTGAAGAGACACCGATTATTCTGAATGAGGCCATAAAGTCTGGCGTGAAAAGGGGGCTTGGGATAGGCGAGGCCGTAGGTGAGCGGATTAATTCCGTTGACTTTCCCTTCAGGCGGGAGAGCATCCTTGCTGCCGGATACAGGCTCGGTATACCGGTGACAGTGCATGTGGCAATTGGCACTGATATCATCCATATGCATCCATCGGTTGACGGGGCTTCACTCGGTGAGGGTTCGATTATCGACTTCAGAAGATTTGCATCCGTTATCTCCAGGCTTGATAAGGGCGTTTATCTTAATATCGGGTCTGCTGTTATTATGCCTGAGGTCTTTCTGAAGGCGCTTACGCTGGTCAGAAACCTGGGGCATAAGGTGAGAAATTTCACTACGGTAAATATGGATTTTATCCAGCATTATCGGTCGGTCACCAACGTGGTAAAGAGGCCGACAAAGGGGGCCGGGAGAGGATATAGCCTCACAGGGCACCATGAGATCATGCTCCCCCTTATTGCGGCAGGGATCATAGATTTTCTTGGTAATGCCGACAGGCCCGTCAAAAAGAAGGCAACAAAAAACAATTAAGGAGGATTCGAGTTCTATGGCAAGTAAGGTATCAAAGGAATTCTGTTCCGGTTGCAAAAAATATTATGAAATGAATGAGGGAGTCTGGACACCATGTCCATTCTGCGATGGGGTGGGGCATGCCCTTGCAGGAGATGACAAAGAGAAGATATTGATTAACTCTGACAATCATTATGTCCCGCTGAGGGATAGGTGGGATCTGAAGCTAAGATAAAAGATAGTGCGGATCTTAGAAAGACCCTTGAGGAAAAGAAGGGGTTTGGTAAAAAGATAGTATTTACCAACGGATGTTTTGACATCCTTCATATAGGCCATGTCAGCTACCTTGAAGAGGCAAAAGGGCTGGGTGACATACTTGTTGTGGCTATTAATTCTGATGCGTCAGTGAAGAAGATAAAGGGAGCAGGAAGGCCTATTGTCCCCCAGGATGAGAGGGCCGGGATCCTGGCAGCCCTCGAATCAGTTGATTATGTTACCATGTTTGACGAGCTTGACCCATATGCAATTATAAAGGAGCTCCTGCCGGATATCCTTGCGAAAGGCGGAGACTGGAGTAAGGATGCTATTATCGGCAGGGATATTGTTGAGGCAAGGGGAGGAACGGTTTGTACTATTCCGATTGTTGAAGGTATTTCAACATCAAAGATTATTGACAGGATTCTTAAAAGACAAGAAATAATTCAAGAAGACCTTACGTCCCCATCGTCTAGCATGGCCTAGGACATCGCCCTTTCACGGCGGCAACAGGGGTTCAAATCCCCTTGGGGACACCATATTTTTCTTTCTGTTGTTACCTCTTTGTTTCCTTAAATGGATGTTCTAAATTATAATTAGATGGCGATCAGGAAAGGTAAAAGGAGTCCCATGAAGGATGACCTTCCATTTAATGCCCAGGATCTGCCTATAATAGATGTCAGGGCATATCATCTCGGTTTGACGCCGGAAGAGCTGGCGAAGGATATCATTATCGTGGGTGATCCTGAGAGGGTCCCATTTATCGCTGATGAATTTCTGGATACCAAAGAAGTAGACAGATACCACAGGGGCTTGAGGACTATAACAGGATATGCTATAGATACAGGCCTGAGGGTTTCGATTGTAACCTCCGGGATGGGAACCCCCTCCCTTGAGATCGTGCTAAACGAGATAGTCGCATTGAATGAGATCGATTTCAATAAGAAGGAAAGGAAAAAAGAATACGAAAGGATAAATATAATCCGTGTCGGTACGTCAGGCGGTCTTCAATCCGATACCGAACCAGGGACGCTTATCATAACAGACTATGTTGTGGGTTTGGATAATACCGGGCTATTCTATGATTCACCATATTATGATGAGAGATGTAAGATGCTTGAAGATAGGGTCAGAGGGGTTATTGATAGTGCAATCCCGGCTAACACCCGTTTTAAAGGGAGGATATTCCCGTATGCATCAAGGGCGCATCAGGATATTGTATCGGCATTAGTGAGGGAAACCTCTGAGCAGGACATAAAATATAAAAGAGGGATAACAGTATCTAACTCCGGATTCTTTGCGAATCAGGGGAGGGCTGTATCAAGGATCTCTCCGACAATACCAGATATAGATGGACTCCTTGCATCTCTTGATACCGGGATTGAGGGGCTGAAAATAGAGAATATGGAGATGGAGGCGAGCTTTTTATTGCATTTTATGGGGGCACTCGGATACAGGGCAGGTGTTATCTGTCCCATCATTGATAATCGGCATAAGGGGGTCTTTTTGGGGGAATATACACAGCATATCAAGGATGCGACAAGCATTGCATTAAAGGCGCTGCATGATTTATTGTCTAAATAGACCCGGCTCTCAATTTGAAGTAATTGACTATTAATTGTGTAGCAGAAGGTCCGAAAAGATCAAAACAAGAGATACATGATTTATTTAATAAACTACTTTAAATAATATATATATCTTTTTGAATTATAATAGTTTATTGATATTTTTAAAAAGGCGCAAAAAACAACTATAGTTATAGATAAGAGGATGGCCATAGATGGGAGGGCAATGCAACCATCGCCATAGCAGGGGCAGAATCTCTATAATAATGTTAGTGACAATTGACTAATGTTAAACAAATTCAGGAGAGACAATGGAAGGTTTTGTTGATCGCATTTTTCGGGCAGCTAAGCTGGATGTCCTTCTATATGAAGAGGTCGAGGCTGACAAAGGGGCATTTAGCCAGGCCATGGGGGTTGTTGTCCTCTCCAGTATAGCAGCAGGCATAGGAAGCATTGGAGAAGGCGGTCCCCGTGGGATATTAATGGGAACGCTCGCGGCCCTTATCGCATGGTTTATCTGGGCCTTTCTTACATATTTTATCGGCACAAGATTACTCCCGGGCCCGCAGACAAAGGCAGATTACGGAGAACTGCTGAGGACAATCGGCTTTTCAAGCTCACCGGGATTGATCAGGGTATTAGGTATTATCCCGGGATTGACGAGTGTCATATTTATTTTGGCTTCAGTCTGGATGCTGATTGCTATGGTTATTGCAGTAAGGCAGGCACTTGATTATGAGAGCACATTACGTGCTGTAGGGGTCTGTGTTGTAGGCTGGGTAACTCAGATATTAATCCTTGCCTTATTGTTTTCTGTTTTTATCCGGCTTGCAGGGTCGGTCTAATACTATTCACTAGGAAGAAACGGTCATGAACAATACTGAGATTGCAACCCTGGGTGGTGGGTGCTTCTGGTGCCTTGAGGCAGTCTTCAATGAAATTCACGGCATAGACAATGTAGTATCAGGCTATGCCGGCGGGGATGTGCCTAATCCATCTTATGAGGAGGTCTGCACGGGGACCACTGGGTATGCCGAGGTTGTACAGATAAGATTTGACCCTGGGATCATCTCATTTAGAGAAATACTTGAGGTCTTCTTTGGTGTCCATGACCCGACAACATTAAATCGCCAGGCTGCTGATGTGGGCACTCAGTATCGTTCAGTAGTTTTCTTCCACACCACCGGGCAAAGAGAGGTTACTGAAAAGTTAGTTGCCGAACTTAATTCAGCGCAGATCTGGAATGTGCCGATTGTAACCGAAGTCAGGCCTTTTGTAACGTTCTATCCTGCTGAGGAGTATCACCAGGAGTATTTCCAACGGAACTCAGCCCAGCCCTACTGCCAGTCAGTGATTGCCCCAAAGGTAACCAAGTTCCGAAAGAAATTCTTTTCGAAGCTCAGGAAGTAGTCATAAGAAAACCGGTTACTTAATTGGTATGAGATTTAGATGGGATATAATCCGGCCAGGTTTGATCATAAGCCTCTATCTTCTTACCTCTTTTATAAAGCTCTTCCCATACACCTGTTGGATTTTCAGAAAAGATAATATCTGGCTCAGCAGTAACGATTATCCAATCCCTTCTTGCAATCTCTCCATCAAGCTGTCCTGGTCCCCAGCCGGCGTAACCGGAATAGATCCTGACCTTCTTCTCCGGATCAGGACCCTGAATTACTTCAGTCAGCGGCCTCATGTCTTTTACAACATACACAGAGATCTTGTCAATAGGTGTGGAAATAGCATTTAGGCAGCCATCCTTTCT
>CAYZUL010000047.1:0-22086 GCA_964481895.1 uncultured Nitrospirota bacterium
TACAATTTCTAATGAGCGCAGTATGCTTAAAGAGGGGAAAGAGGCATATTCAAACAATACTGAACAACAATTTTGTTGCGAACTCCCCTCTCGTAAATGTTCTTTATGTGGCAAGCCACAGAAAATGCAGTGAATCCTTTTTGCCTAAGACCGTTACGGGAGCAAAGGAGAGGCTGTGCCTTGGATTCAAAGATCAGGAAAACTTTGAAGGTTATAGAACCAAACCTTTAAATCATCCTGACCTGCCACCCCTCCTTTGCCTTAACTAATACGAATCGGGTCTTGCAGACAGGACATAAGGCTTCACTGCCTTCAGATGCCCTTCTGTCCACTGCGATAGTTGGGCCATGAGTAGGACATTCAAGCAAAGGTATATGGCCTTCACTATGGAGGATTGTTTTCTTGAGCCTTCCCTTCTCCCAGGCAGATATTAAGGAATCTGTAATATCAGGGTCAAAAAGAGCCCCCCCTTTAGTCTTAAGAAAATCCAGTGCCTCTTCTGCTTGCATAGGTCTACGATAAGAGCGATTGCTGGTTAAGCCGTCAAATACGTCGGCTACGGCAATTACACGGCCCTCTGCCGGAATCTCTCTTCCCTTCAGGCCTTCTGGATAGCCGCTTCCATCATAACGCTCATGGTGGGAGTAGATAGCGTTTAGTGCCGGCCGGAGCAATTCAACCCCCTGCAAGATGCGCCTCCCCTCCAGCGGGTGCACTTTGACCTGTTCAAACTCCTCATCTGTTAGTGTGCCTGTTTTCCTTAAAATGCGATCTTCCAATACAATCTTTCCCAGGTCATGGAAATAGGCTGCGAGTTGAATCGATGCCAGGCCGTCTTTGTTCCACCCTAACTGGTCTGCTATGGCGATTGCATATTGGGAGACCCTCCAGGTATGCCCGGCAGTATAAGGGTCTTTTCCTTCAACTACATTTGCGAGTAGATTCAGGGTATCCAGATAGGACTGATCCACTTGCTGTTTGAAAATCGATTTAAAAAATAGCATTAGAGGGAATTCTTTCATAATTGCTCCTTTAATTTATAATAACATCATTTTCATTTTTTTGTGGCATCTTACTCATAGACAATATTCCCAAGGAAGGATTCTCTTGCTCTGTAAGCCAAGCTACATCTTTATTGATTAAAAAGTCTTAAAATTTAAGTAGTAGAAAAGAAAAGATCCATTCTTTAAGGAAAATGACCATGCTGACAGAAGCACTTTTGTTATTCGAAGAATACACTTATCTTATTCTTTTCCTATGGGTTCTTGTGGAGAGCCTTGGTGTACCGCTCGCCGGAGAGATAGTCCTCCTTATGGCCGGCTCCCTCACTGTGATTGAGCCGATTCATATTTTCGGCCTAATGCTGGCCGGGACTTCTGCTGCAATCATCGGGGATAGCCTCATTTTTTTCCTCGGCAGAAACTTCTTAGAAAATAGGTTTCAACAATTGCTCGGTTTCTACTGCCGCTATACGGTCTGTTCAGACTGCACCTTCACTAAGACAGAGAGATATTTTACCAGATGGGGCGGATTATTTATCATCTTTGCCCGATTTATCATGGGGGTACGCGTCCTTGCTGCACCCTTTTCTGGAATGACCAGAATGCCGGTTGTGAAATTCTGGTTCTTCGATACTATCGGGCTTTTCCTCTGGACCGGATTCTATCTTTTTGTTGGCAGGATATTTGGAAGGAACTGGGATTTTAAAAGCTTTAGTACTGGTATAATTATCTCCCTTTTGACCATCCTCTTTCTTGTGATGGTTTATAAATATATACAGAGAAAGAAATACGGCCCTACCCCTGTAGAGACCGATGATGTAGTGGGACTGGAAAAAGATGATCCCGGTTCCATTGCTGAATAGCTGATACAGTAGGGGCAGACATTATCCTTGACAGCATATCTTTTATTATTTATAATATAGGGGTAGAGGGTATACCTATTTAAGGAGGAGACCATGAAGGGAGTTTCAGCAGAAGAAAAAAGACAGGTCATATCAAAGGAGAGGCAGACCCAGGCCGTCCAGAGGCTAAACCGGATCGAAGGGCAGGTGAGGGGGATCAAGAAGATGGTTGAAGATGGGCGTCCGTGCGTTGAGATCCTTATGCAGCTTGCCTCAACACAGGAGGCCCTAAGGGGTATGACCAAGCTGATGATGCGAAACTATCTGGAAAACTGCGCAACCGAGGCGATCCGATCCAGAGAAAGCAATGAGATCTATGATGAATTAATGGATGTGATCTTTAAATTTTCAAGATAAAAGGAGGTGACAGATATGTGCCCATTATGCTGGATTAAAAGGATAAAGGCTGTAATCAAGCAATGGCTATGAGCTACTTTATGGAGGGGCCCCATAGGGCCCCCTTAGAATGCCTGATAGAAAGGAGAAGATGCGAGTTCTATGATTCGATTAAATAAACGGAGCGTTATTTTCATATTTTTTATTCTGGCGGTAATATTTTGTCCCATGGAGAGTTTCGCCGGACAGAAGGTCATAGTAGAGGTGGCTGGTGTCTCCTGCCCTTTCTGTGCCTTTGGTCTTGAGAAAAAGCTAAAACAGCTTCCCGGAGCGGAGAGGGTGACGATCAAGATAAATGAGGCAAAGGCCGAGATAGAGGTTGCAGACGGAAAAGAGATCACAAGAGGGCAGATAGAACAGGCAGTCAAAGAGGCCGGCTTTACTCCTGGAAAGATCGAGATCAAAGAAGAAAAGGAAAGGGCGCCATGACTAAAAGAGAGACTATACGGATAAGTCTTTTATTTTTTCTTTCGATTGTAACATTAGGAACAGACCAGGCCTCCTCTCAAGGGCCGCCAATCAACACCGAGACCGCCCTGCTAGCCGGTTTTTCAAATGCCTTTAGGGCTTCAAGTCAGATCATCGAGCAATCGGGGAGGCTTCCTGGCGGTATGAGCGGGGATTTAAGTGTCCGTGCCGTTTCACTCATCTTTCCTTACGCTATAACCCAAGGAAGATTGGTTATAGGTGGGGCGATCCCTTATCTGGATAAGGATCTCGATATTAAAGGGCCCGGCGGGACAACCCATTTTTCTGAGGGCGGCCTTGGAGATCTTCACCTCTTTGCCGAGTATGCCTTCTTTGTTAAAGACGAAAGAGAGAAGACAACCAGGGCTATATTGATAGGCGGAATAGATCTGCCTACAGGATCTCACGGAAATCCAGACCTCCCTCAAGGACTCTGGAACGGAAGCGGTGCCGTGAACTATTCTATTGGGGCGGCATTTTCGTACATCCCGGCCAAGTGGGGGCTTTACACCGATCTTATCTACCGTATTACCACGGAAGGGAGCGGTTTTGAGTTTGGTGATACGCTTCGATATGACCTTGCCGTCGGCTATCGGCTCTGGCCAGGGATTTATGAAACGTATCCGTCTCCGCAGATCAATATCTTTTTAGAGTTCAATGGTCTCTGGGAGCAGAAGAACCGGGACTTTAGATCCGATGGCAACAAGATCCACGACTCAGGCGGAAATAGGATCTTTCTATCTCCCGGGATCCAGTTTATCCCGGGGCGGGCCTTTCTGATCGAGGCATCAGTGCAAATTCCCTTGGTTGAAAATCTAAATGGAGACCAACTTAAGACCGACTTCCAGGCCAATTTCGGTCTCCGTTGGCTTCTTTTCTAAGCGTGGAGATGATGAGGCGAAGAGCGATTTATCTTATAATCCTATTTTTGTTTTTGGCAAGTCCGTTAGTATTTTCGGCATCCTATCAATGGATCGCCTCATTCGGACATCTAGGGGAGGAGCCGGGTGAACTCAACGGACCCTATGATGTTGCCATTGGCACAGATGGAAATCTCTATATCACGGATGCCAACAATCATCGCATTCAGAAATGGGATAGGGAAGGGAAACCCTTAATTGTTTTTGGAAGGGAAGGAGATGGAGAGGGGAAGTTTGAGAAGCCAACAGGAATTGCCGTAGCCCCTGACGGCTCCATATATATCAGCGACTATTTTCTCGATAGGATTACGAAGTTTACTCCAGATGGAAGGTTCCTCCTCCAATGGGGAAATAACGGGAAAGGACCCGGTGAATTTGACTCACCTTCTGGAATAGCCATTGATTCTAAGGGAAATGTCTATATAGCCGATACCTATAACCACCGCATCCAGAAATTTACCAAAGACGGAAACTTTATCCTCCAATGGGGTGCAAAGGAAAAGGTAAATAACATCAGATCGGCCCTTAACTTCATCTGGGAAGAGGATCTGGAAGGAAAATTCTACTATCCTGCCAAGATTGCCATTAGTCCAAAGGATGTGATCTATGTTGCAGATTCATATAACAACAGGGTGCAGGTCTTCTCGTCTGAAGGGATGTTCTTGTGGAAGTTTGGAGGGATGGGCATCTGGGGAGGCCGATTCCGGGTTGTCTCGGACATAGCATTCGATCCTCAGGGGAACATACTGGTTGCCGATTTCTACAATAACCGTGTCCAGAAGTTTGATCCAAAAGGGCATTATCTTGATCAATTCGGCTCTAAAGGAAAAAAACATGGAGAGTTCAACGGACCTACCGGGCTTGCTGTAGATATCAATGGATTCATCTATGTGGCCGATTTCCATAACGCACGGATACAAAAATTTCGACTAAAATAAAACCGGATGGAATTGTAATATAGCCCACATATCTTTCATTGTGTGTTTGAAAAAATATCTATTGCTTTATTAACTATTTGTTTAATATAATCTTTCCATGCTAAACAGCAAGATCTGGTATCTGCAGAGGATAAACCTTTTCAAAGAGATACCGGCTGATGATATGGAGGAGCTGGCCCGCGTGACAAGGATGGAGCTGGCAAAGAAGAAGGAGACGATCTTTCTTCCTGGCGAATCAAGCCGGCAGGTATATCTTCTGAAGACCGGCCGTGTCAAAATTTCACGTATCTCGGAGGAGGGGAGGGAGCTTACCCTTGTCTTGTTGGAGCCCGGAGAGATATTCGGCGAACTTGAGATCCTTGAGGGCTCTGCGCGTGATACCATTGCGGAGGCGATGGAGGAGAGTCAGCTATGTGTGATTCAGAAGGAGCAGTTTTTATCTCTGATCCGCAAAAGACCGGAACTATCCTTCCGCCTAACTAAACTGATCGGCTTGCGCCTGCGGCGGATCGAAAGCCGTGTTGAAGATCTGGTTTTCCGGGATGTACCATCCCGGCTGGCCCATCTCCTTATCCAGTTGTCAGAGGAATACGGAAATCCGTCCCAGGATGGGATTTTATTAAGCATTAAAATTACCCATCAGGAGATGGCTAACCTGATCGGGTCTATCAGGGAGACGGTCAGCGCAACATTAGGAGAATTTAAAAAAGAGGGACTGATCACCTTTGAAGGCCGGAAGATCATTATTCTCAGGCCTGAACTACTCAAAAAACAGGTAAGACCCCTTCCCCTTTCGTAGCCCAGCCTACATCCAACCTGCATCGCATTTTTTAACTTGACATGCTGTTACACTTTGTTATAACATATCAACATATGTTGATATATGAGGCAATATGATTGATGGTGATCTTATAACTGCAAGGGAACATCTCTTTAAGGCATTAGGAGACAGGACAAGGCTTGAGATCATTGAGATGCTCATGGAGTTTGGGGAGATGTCTGTCTCCGATATCCAGGCAAAGCTTGGAAAGGAACAGAACCTGATATCTCACCACCTTTCCTGTCTTAAAAACTGCGGTCTTGTAAAATCAAAGAAGAATGGGAAATCAGTTATCTACTCGATCAGGGACAAGAGGATCTCAAAATTGCTTGCAATTACTGATGAACATGTAAGATCCCTCCTTGAGTCGGTCTTATCCTGCGAGATAGTAAAGGGGAAGGTTGTACGAATGCCATTAAAGGTTATTAAGTAGAAGGAGGAATATTTATGGAAAAGAAGACCAACATGATCTTAAAAACAGGGATAGTAGGTTCTGTTGTAACGGCTATCTGCTGTTTTACGCCTATTTTGGTAATCCTATTAGGCGTAGTAGGACTCGGGGCCATTACAGGATACCTCGATTATGTCCTTCTCCCTGCATTAGGATTCTTCCTTATCTTGATGGCATACGGCGGATACAAAGAGAGACAGGCAGGGCAGATGGCCTGTGCCTGTGAAGAAGAAAAACATGAAAAATAAGATTCATACATCAGGTTCTCTGATCTCAGCCCTATTCGCGTCCGTGTGCTGCATAGGACCTGTCTTCTTTGCAGCCATAGGAGTGAGTGCTGGGGCCACTGGTCTCCTTGCCGATACTGCACGGACTCTGAGTTGGCTTACACCCTTCAGGCCTATATTTATTGGCGTTACATTTCTCTTCCTCGGGATAGGATTCTATAAGGCATACAGTAAAAAGGATAATTGTCAGGATGATAGGTGTTCCGCTGTTAATAGATGGCGGGAGAAGGCAATCCTCTGGATTGTTACCACATTGGTGACCATCCTTATCTTGTACCCGTATAAGAGCTACATCGGTTTATAAGTGAAAGGAGGTTTGACATGAAAAAGGTAAAACTTCTTACAACCCTAGCCATAATGATCTTCCTGACATACATGGCATTAGATCCCCGTCTGGTAATCTCTGATGAGCCAAAAGGGACTATAGGAAAGGATACAGAAGAGGCGATATTCCATATAGATGGGATGACATGTTCCGACTGTATAAAGGAGGTGCAGAGGGCAATCATGAAGGTGAGTGGCGTGATAGATGCCAAGGTTACCTTAAAAGGCTTTTTCAAAAAGGAGGGACGGGCAGAAGTCAGGTATGAGAAGGGCAAGGTTACCCCTGATCAGCTCATGGCTGCCGTCTCCTCTGCAAGTAATGCCATGTATACATATAAGGCCCACTTAGTAGAAACAAAGTAAAGGAGGAAACAAAAATGAAGGACATTGAACTTAACGAGAAACCAACCGGCTTAACCTGTAGTGCTTCACTTAGGGAGGAATCCAGAATGACAGAGATTGAACTTAACAAGGAAGAGACTCAGGAATCCCTTTTTGTCGAGATGAGAAGGCTTAGCCCAAAGGTTACAGGCGGCATCATGAGGGCAAGGGAGGCAACATATGCCGATGGGAAGGTGGCAGGGAAATATAAACTCCTCACTGCATTAGCAATATCTGTTGCCATCCGATGCGAACCCTGCATTAGGGCCTATGTCAAGATGGCAAAGGAGGCTGGTGCTAGTCAGGATGAGCTTATAGAGTTCCTTAATGTCGCTATGACCATGCAGGGATGCCCAGGGGAGGAGTGGGCGATAAAGGCGTATGGGGCCTGGAAGGAGATTTTGTCTGAAACAGCCTGCTTGCCAGATGGCGGTTCCTGCTGCGGCCACTGACGAGAAAACCTTCTTAATAAAATCGATCTATTAAATAATAGCGGATGTCTTATGGCAAACGAAAGGGGGATGCTATGCGTGCCAAACTATTAGTAGGTCTCTTTCTAATTATTATAAGTCTGATATTCATGGAAAGTGCCGGTCTTGCTGACGAACCAAAGACCCTGCTGATCCATCTCAAAACCAGTCTCAAACGTGACGATGCGCAGATATGTGTGGCCTATAATGCCATCTGGGCCGCTCTTGAAGAAGGCCTGAGGGTAAATGTCCTCGTTGATGCTGATGCTGTGAATACTTACAAGATAGGACTCTTCGGGAAGGATGATATCGAAAATTACAAGCTCCCTGAAAACATGCGACAGGCCCTGGCCCGACAGTTCAATGTGCCGTTAGAGATGGTACCGATGGTGTACGGAGAATATATTATCATGCTCAAAAATAAGGGAGCCAAGTTTTATATAAATGAGGAGATGATAATCACGGCAGGTATCTCCAAAGGGCCTGGAGATCTGGGAAGGATCTCTGCCAAGTTCTTCAAGCCCGTGACGATGCCGGAGCTGATTCGACTGCGACTTACTGCTGATTTCTATCTCGTATATTAATTATTAAAACATCCCTATATCGGAATTTGTAAGATGGCATACAGAAACATATGAGGGGTTGTTCTATTATAAAGAAATTAAAAGAGGCTATTTTCCGGTATAGACTAGGAAGGTAATAAGATGAGTAGGGCAGAATTGAACCTGGGAAGAAGGGTCGGCCTTGAATAAATTCCAGGGACACCATACTTAACTTGGCTTTTAGTCTATATGAGCATTATGTTTGGAAATACCTTTTCAGATGATCCCCAATTGCTTGAGTGCTTTCTCATAGACCCCTTTATTTCTTCGATAGCCTATCAGGATGACGTACACCTTGACCTCACCTTTTTCAATCCGATATACGACCCGATACTCACCAATCCGTAATTTCCAGTATCCTTTCAAGGGACTCTTGAGTGGTTTTCCAGCGGGAGTCTCATAACCTTGGCTATTTTTTTACACCAATTAAGGTTTCCCGTCAAATAAAATTTCTGTAGGGTAAGGATCTTAGGCTCTTAGATGCAGTTATCGGAAACTTGACATAACTGATATGGGTTGCTATACTTCTTTACAGTAAAGAAATAAAAATTAGTATTTACAAAAGAGGTAAGATGCCGACAACAAGGATCAGTCCTAAACATCAAATTACTATCCCAAAAGAGGTCTTTGACACCTTGCGTTTAGAGGCGGGGGATTTTTTAGATGTCCAGACTGAGGAGGATAAGATTATTCTTACTCCAAAGAAGTTGATCCCCAAGGATCAGGCGTGGTTCTGGACCAAGGAATGGCAGGAGTTGGAAAAGGAAGCCGATGAAGCCATTAAAGCTGATCGGGTAAAGGGGTTTAAGGATGTGGAGGAGCTTATTAAAGACCTTAATTCATGAATATAATCCGGACCGACCCCTTCAAAAAGGATTTCAAGAGGCTCCCCAAGGAGATCAAGAGGAAAACTGAGCAATCTCTCCGCTTCTTAATCGATAATATTCAGCATCCCTCCTTACGAGCAAAAAAGATGGAGGGGGTAAAGGATATCTGGGAGGCAAGCGTAACAATGCAGTATCGGTTTACATTTGAAATACGAGAGGATGATATTATTCTTCGCCGGATTGGAACCCATGATATCTTGAAAAGACCGTAAGACTGATAAGAGAGACAAAAAATGGAAAATTTTTATCCGTTTTTTGCGTTCCCAAGAAAAATTTTTCCTTGACACGGGATGAAAATATGGTATATTAACGCCATATAAGATAAGTAATCTTTCCAGCAGTTGAGGGATACCGATGAGAAGGTTGATTTCCTCAGAGAGAGAGTAAAAGCCTCAATTACGCCGCTTGTTCGCAAGCAAAAAAGAGCCTTGATAATATAGAAAGCCTGGATAAAGAATCCGGGCTTTTTTGTTTATTGATCAATAAGGAATAAAGCCTTCAATTTTGTGGTGGTTGATATGATACTGCATCGATCCATCGTACGGCTCATCATACTAATTGTCCTGTCCGTGTCGGCCTGCGCCACGTACACGGGTCCGGCCAGTACGGAGCCCTCGGCAAGCGCCAAGCCCACCCCACAGGTCATCAAGCGGGGTGAAATTGGTATCAAATTTATCCTCGCCAGTGGTGTAGGTGTAACAGGGGCAAGCGCCCCTCGCATTGCTCACATTTATCCCCATAGCCCTGCGGAACAGGCGGGACTGCGGGTGGGCGACCTTATCCTTCGCGTGGATGATGTTAAGGTGGTGGATGTGGATACCACCAGCAAAGAAATTGGCAAGCGGAGCCCGGGCGATAAGATCCGTATTCTGTATCTTCGTGACGGTAAAGAGGTGCAAGTTGAAATTACTGTTGCGGATAAAAAAGATGTGTATTCCACTTATGCAGAAGCCAGCGATGTGGAAGCACAGGTGATGCTTGGCTGGATGTATAGCAGTGGAGATGGCGTTGAGAAGAACGAGGTTGAGGCCGTAAAGTGGTACCGTAAAGCGGCAGAGCAGGGCAATGCCAATGGGCAAAATAACCTTGGTGGCATGTATAGAGATGGTCTTGGGGTAGCCCGGGATGATGCGGAGGCCGTAAAGTGGTACCGTAAAGCGGCAGAGCAGGGCAATGCCCTTGGGCAATATAACCTTGGTGTCATGTATAGAGATGGTCTTGGGGTAGCCCAGGATGATGCGGAGGCGGTGAAGTGGTTTCGTAAAGCGGCGGAACAAGGCCATGCCTCTGGGCAAAATAACCTTGGTTTCATGTATACAAAGGGTAATGGGGTCGTCCGGGATTATGATGAGGCCGTAAAGTGGTTTCGTAAAGCGGCAGAGCGGGGCAATGCCCTTGGGCAATATAACCTTGGTGTCATGTATAGAGATGGTATTGGGGTGGCGAAGGATGAGATTGTGGCTTACATGTGGTTTTCTCTCGCAGTAGCCGGAGGTTACAAAAACGCCCAACAAAGCTTGGACGCCCTCAACCTCAAGTTGAATGATGCGCAACTTGGCGAGGCGAAGCAACGGGCAGCAGCTTGGTCTGCGTACTTGCGCCGGACCGAGGACCTGGAAGCCCAAGGTGTAGCCGCCGAACAGGCCGGGAGCTTACGCGAAGCCCTCACGCAGGACCTGAAGGCCCTCCAATCTTTGCCCGATCCGCCACCTCTTGGAACCGTCCAGCGCCTGCGCGAGCGGATCATCAAGCTGGTGGCACAGCTTACCCCGCCGCCGGCTATCCCCGAAGAGGCTCAACGTCATGCCACATATGCCAAGACGGCCTTCCGGGATGCAAAGTCGCCCAATGATCTTCGTGATGCGATTCAGGAATTGAAAGAGGCCTTGCGCCTTGCCCCGTGGTGGGAGGAGCTATATTACAACATGGCCGCGGCACTGGAGAAGCGGGAGGAATATGGTGAGGCGGCTCGGAACCTCCAGCTCTATCTGCTCGCCGCCCCTGATGCCCCGGACGCTGCCGTGGTCAAGCAAAAGGTGTTTGAGCTGGAATTCAAGGCCAAGAAGCAAGGGGGGTAAGGCCGACTGCAACCCATTATGGAAGATCCTTGGTAACACAGTAAGATGTCTTAAGATTAGGAGGCAAGAGATGAGGATAACACAAAGAGTGACGAAGACGATTCCTCGATCGGCTTTGATAGCGCTGATCTTTTTACTGACCACTCCTCTGATCACTTTTGCAGACTGGTACATGACAACGACGTCTGAATATCAGAAACACGGTGGACAAAGAGAGAAGGGCCCATATTCTTCAAAATCCCAGTGCGAATATTATAAGCAAAAATTTTCCAGTGAAGATCGGAGTTTCTCAAGTAGTGTGTGCCACGGCAGTGACAGCTCATCTGGGGGAGGATCTAGCGGAGTACCGTCAGGTGGCTCTTTACAAGAGCAGCTCTTGGGCACCATTTTTAATTCATTTTTTCAGAGTCTTGGGCAAGGTCGCAGACGCTATATTTAGCCAGCCCGCCCCGCCCAGCATCAATAATCCAGTGTCAGCCACGCGACAGCAGGAATTAGAACAGCAACGCCAACAGGAGCTGGAACGCCAGCAGCGCGCCTTGCAAGAGGAGATGGATCGACAAGAAGAAGCGCGGCGCCAGGCAGAAGAGGCATGGCTGCGCGAGCGGGATAAGACGTATGGCATGCTCAAGGGACCGAAACTTCCGGACTCTTTGGAGATGAAAGGGATGAAGAGCGCCAATCTGGACATCAAAGACATCGCGCCGCCCAGCCGTGACAAGCGCGATCTCTCCACCCAGTGGAAGCGGCTCCACTGTGCGACCTATTTATCCGAAATGGCTGATAAAGCATCTAAGCAAGGAAAGCCGGACGAGGCCAGCTATCTGACGGAGCAAGCGGCCCAGGCGATGGCGGGTGGAGAGCTGGGCGTGACATGTCCTGACGCCCCGGCTCCGCCGACGATCACCCAGAAAGCCCCCGGCCCCCCAACCCCCCAGGAGCAGTTCTACACCACCTTGATGCAAGTCACCAAGGTGGATCTGGGTAAATTGCAAGTCGCTGAGAAACAACTGACGGAGCAGAAACAGAAGAAAGAAGAAACCGAGAAAAAAGTCGAAGAGCGTCGTCAGGAGGTGCAACGCCTTCAGCAAGCCCCGCCCTTGTCGAATCAGCCTAAATCTGATTCCAGCATGCTCGCCGAAGCGCAACGGCTCTTGCACGAGGCGGAAGGAGAGGCGGCAGAGGCGACCCAGGCATTAAAAAATGTGCAGGAGCAATACAAAGACGCCGAGGCAACGCTGCAACGGGACAAAGGGCTTTTTGAGCAGGTGCAAAAGAATCCGCAGACTGCTGAGAGTGCACTGACACAACTAAAGAAGTGAGGACACGGGGGCAAAAAATCTGAAGAGATCAAGCTCAAGTGCGGCAATGTCCAGTTCTGATCAGTATATACGAATCTGTCTGCACTGGGGGAGTAGTACTGGCTCCCAGTAGTAATAGCTGAGGAGGTTCTTGTGTTAAAAAGAAAATTCTCATTGTATTTACCATTTCTTCTATTATTGTCAGTAACACTTAATGCCACAGTTGTTTATGCCGAGGACGAAGAGTCCCTAGCCCAACAAGCCGAGAAAGCGGGTAAGTTCCGGGAAGCCCTGACACTTTATGTTGCTGAACTGCAATCAGTGTCGACAGAGAGTGACAAGGATTTAGTCCTCCGAGAGAAAATAATTGGCTTGGTAAAAAAACTAAAACCAGCACCAGCACTGCCAGAGAAAGCAGAACGACATACTCTTCGAGGAACTTTGGCAGCAAAAGGTGCAACTGATAAAGATGATTTTTTGTACGCTGCAGACGAGTTCCGAGCAGCACTTAAAATTGCGCCTTGGTTAGGTCAGGTCTACTTCAATCTTGGATTTGTCCTTGGCAAGGCAGGGCAATATTCAGAAGCTAACAAAAACCTCAAACTTTACTTAATAGCCGAACCCAATGCCGAAGACACAAAAATGGTTAAAGATTTAATTACTGAAAATGAATTCCTCCAAGAGGAGGGAATTCGTCGGGCGGAAAAGGTCAAGGCTGAAGAAGAGTTGGCAAAGCGGAGAAAACTTCAGGATTGGATAGGGACTTGGAGTTTTGCTAGTCCAGGACAACGGGGGGAGAAGTGCGGTGTTGTAGCTAAGACGCCAGGGACCTTCAACGGTTCTTTCACGATTACTTCAGTTACTGATTCTGGGGATACCATCGCTACATTTTACCTCGATGGAGATTTATCGAGCACACCAACTTGGACAGGTAAGGCTACGGAAACAAGCTTGGTATTGACTCCATCTGGTCATACAAATAAGGTGAATTCTGCTTCTGGCCGTCTTGAGCTCATTCGTGACCAGAGTGGTGCCAGGGCTATATTCAGCCGGAGTGTAGAGTATGATCAAGGCTCGCTATTTAATAGCTCCTGCCAACAACGCTACAGTTACAATGGCGTTGTGTTCCATCATTAATTAGGAACCAGGAGTTAGTGCACATGACCTGCACTCCGTGTCCTGAAAAGATTGTGGAATGAGAGACAAGTGGATAGGCGAACATGCGTCATTAAAAAATCTCCTTGGATTCGGAACGGGGGTTTATACCCAGGCAGATGATAGCCAATGTCAATGATTGGCTTGTTCTAATGACTGGCTCTGTCCAATTACGTTGGTCACTAGTATTCGTGAGACGATGAATATGGTCTACGAGGGAGATTATTTAAAGGAATAGACGCTTCGCATGCTTTCTACAATGGAGGTTAGGGAGGTGTAAAAGGGGTGCACGCAATACAACACTCTGTGAGAATGCAATGGCAGTCAGTCAGGGCCAAGATTGCCGAACATGAAGTGCTAACGGAACAGGGGCATTAGTAGAATTCCAAATGCTTCGACTTCTAAGGATCATACCAAGATAAACATGAGAACGAGAACAAAATATCTCCGACTTTTTCTCTTTGGGCTGTTTGGACTTCTCTTGTTGCCACCCATTGCGTTCTCACAAGAAGCCAGTAACGAAAATTTGTCAAAATGGGTCGCCTATCAGAAGGCCAAGATTCAAGCAGATGTGGTTCAAAATCGGGAACTTGAAACTCGAACCCAAAAGACGCTGGAGCAGAGTCAAAACATTCTGAGACTTGCCGAAAGCCAGAATGATCAGAAAACGGCCACGGTGGCACGGCAGGCGATCACTACCGCCCAAAATACGCTGCGCAAATTGCGGGCCGCCGAGCAGAAGGATGGAACCCGCCTTCTCGCGCTTGAGAAAGTCCAAGGATGGCAAACCCAGGTGCGGGAGCTGCATCCGGATACGCCGACGTTGCTTAGGAATCATAGACCGTCCATCGATAAAGGAGAGGTTGCAGTCGTTACCCTGCGGCGGGATATGTATATCAAGCTGGGGGACCAGTGGGTGCCGTTTGATGGCGACACGCCGCTTGGTCCCGGTGATCAAATTAAGACAGGGGCGGACGGACATGCTGAGGTCATGTTTTCCGACAATTCCAAGATCGATATGGGGCCGAATTCGATATTTACCGTGGCCAAGATCGGTGAAAAAGAATCCACCTACGAATTTCTGAAAGGAAAACTCCATGACGTTTATGATTGTGTGAAAAAAACCGACCTCATGAAAAGTGCGGCAGAACAACCGCCTTGTGGGAGAATTAAAGTTCGGACGCCAACTGTGGCTATTGGTGTAAGGGGGACGGAGTTTACGCTTGAGGTACCGCCTGACGGCTCTGCCTTGCTGACGGTGTTGCATGGCACCGTGGAGTTCACTGACCTGGCCAACGAGCATAATACAGTTATGGTCGAAGGGGGCCAGCAGGCGTCTATGACCGCAGAGGGGACGATAAGAGGGCCCACTGCTATTGAACTTAAGTCCATACCCAAGTGGTGGGAGGAGACTGAAAAGCCGTGAAAATAAACCAGCAGGAAAAAGTAAGTGGAAATTGGTTAGCTGTTCTCATGTTAGAAGTGGCTATGCTCTTCTTAGGTGGGGTACTTATCACCAGCACAGCTCAGGCAGGTGAGGCCTTTGTTGGCGCTCGTGAAACGCTTAAGCAGTATGTGGCCGAGCTGCAGAAAAATCCAGATAACCAAGAACTGCGCGAGAAAATCATCAAACTGGCATTGACGCTCGATCCTGCTCCTGTAGTACCCGAGGAAGCGCGCCGTTCGATGGTGAAGGCAAATACGGCGTTGAAAGAGGCAAAAGATGCTAAAGGGTATGATCGGGCCATCTCGCAATACAACGAGGCATTACTCACCGCGCCCTGGTGGGCCGAAGCCTACTTTAATTTAGCCAAAACTCTGGAGTTGCGGCAGCGCTACGGCGATGCAATCAAAAATTACCAGTGGTATTTGCTTGCCGCTCCACAAGCGGAAGATGCCCGGGCAGTAAAGGACAAGATCTATGAGATAGAGGAGAAGAAGGAGGAGAAGGCCATCGGACCACCGAGCAATGAGCCTCCGAAAACTAAAGTGGATCAAACCAAGGCAGGCGTTGGAAAGAATATCTTTAATGGGAAAGGAGTATGTTTTGTATGTCATGGAATTGACGGAGTGATTGGACGGGGGGACGCAGCGGGCTCTAAACTAAATCCCAAACCATCAGATCTCCGGAATGCTCGCGCTTTAAGACTCTTGACAGATCAGGAGCGATTCAATGCCATCAAAAACGGAATCCCTAGGACTGGTATGCCCAGCTACAATGATAAGCTTACAGATGATGAAATTTGGGCTGCTATTGAATATCTCAGGGAACTCCGAGGACCATAGCAGCCGATGGCTGAACCAGTATTGATGAAGAATGCAAATCGTATATTTCTATTCCCGCGTGGGCCTGAAGCAACATGTATCTAACAAGAGGTGTCTGATGAACATATTCATGGATGTTGTTAAAAAATTAGCTTTCGGAAGTATAGTGACCGCCTTCTGGCTTCTGCCGACATATGCACAGGTCAGCCGATCGCCTAACATTTCTGCACTACACATCGTAGCCATCGACCGGGGTGGAGCGATCTTTCAGCAAACTCTTTCGCCATCGGTGTCTATAGAGAGAATGCTTGGTGCCCCGCGTGTTTCGACCAATGACTTTAAATCCGTCTTGCCAAACTTTCCCAATAACGTAAGTGCAGTAGCAGTCACGCCAAGGGGTATGGATGAGCCGACGCGTCTTTACGTCCCTGAAAATCCGACTAGATTCCGAGAGGCTACAACCGAAGATCTGCAACGCACGCCTGAACTTCAGGCAGTCGATCTATTAGCAAGCGCAAGACAAGAACAGCTGTATCCCATCCAATTCTCGGTGCATGGAATTGGAGACCAATCTACGATTTATGTTAAATCTGCAAATGCCTCAAGCAGGCAAGTTATCTTAACACCGAACGACATGGACTCTTTTCTCAGCTATATCGACACTACTAATCTCATCGTTCATAGGGGAGATGATTTGCCTGACAACTGGATGGCCGAGATCAAGGAAAGGGGGCTGTCTTACCTGAGAGTCAGTGATCATTCGCCGAATCAACGTTTCACTCAAATCAAGAAAGCAGCTGACCTGGGCAAGCGCAGGTTCCCGCCTCGTACACGGATTCTGAGTGCTCTACCACAAATAGAGGGGTGGTTTGCTCCCTACTGGGAGTTATTTAAGATGAACCTTCCGCTGCGGGAAAAGAGTGACTGGCAGGAACTGCGCGAACAAAAGCTGAGGCTTCTCGGTTTGCAGATAGAGAACGCTACGAAGCAATCAGTACTGAAAGAACTGGGGACTGGTGAAAGTGATGTTCTATTACTGATCGCACATAACGACGGTAAGCAAATTTATCTGTCAGGCACCGATGGAGAGAAGATTCAATTCGATGAAATTCGCAGGTTAAAGCGTCAGGCCGTACCCAATAGAACCATCATCCTCATCACCTGCAGCGCGGGAACCGTCAATAAAACGAGCCAGTCACTAGCTGAAACCCTTTTGAGCAACAAACTTGCCAGGACTATTTTTGCCTCCGCCGAAAGCGTAAGCGCGGAAACTCTTCCCGAGCTTCTCAGCGATCTTGTGCTTCACCGTGGAGAACTACGCAGCACGTTACAGAAATACGATTACATTCAGATTGTTACGCTGGTAACGGAGAGGATACGCCGTGGGTAGAACTCTTTTCAAAACGATCTTTGACTTGGGGTTCTTCCCTGAGAGTGGTGAACCCAAAAAACGACTCCTTCTAGGTCCGAAAAAACTTTCTCTCAAGCAAATAATCTGGGACATTATCTGTTGGATTCTCACCGCGTTAGGAATTTTCCTGCGCCAAAGTTTGGACTTTTCTGACCTTTCATGGTATTACAACCGACTCACTGGTAGCTCTTTTGTTGTTTCGCTGGTCATCTCATTCGCATTATTCCCGACGTTGATGAGGCGATTAAATAGAAAGCGTCAGCGACCTGGGCTTGAACACATAGCTACCCCTTTTGCTTTTGGGTTCTTTTTAGACTTAGTAAAGGTTTCCGCATACAGATTGGCAGTTCATGTTTTTTCTTGAAATGATTTCATGAATCATAGTGATGTAAAGGTCTTGAATTGTGAATTAATCTCTTCAACAAGTTCGACACCATTATCCCTATGAGAGTAGGCCCCGATGGTCCTCGGGGCTTACTTGTCTCAAGGACAATCATTATCATCTCAAGACCTAAATCTACTAACTGACTTTATTGAACAATTGTGCGATGCTCTTGACATTATGGTTACGGAAAACGATGCCGGAGTTGATCCGACTGCGAACTGGCGCAGATTCTTATCTCGTATATTAATTATAGGATTGGCTGATAATTATTTCATCGGCAAGGTGTAATCCTGCATACATCTTTTCGCTGAAAAAGTGGGATAAACTAAAATTAAAGGAGATCCCATGGCAAAGGCACTCCATGAATTAGGCGATAAGACTGGTAACGAACGAGGGCTTGTAAGGTTTGTTCTCGTCCATCTCTCAGGAAGCCGACGGGGGAAGACAGAGGAATTTGAGGTGAGCAGGCTCACAGTCGGATCAGACCCTGCCAACGACATCACCTTTGATCCGCTACGTGATCCTGCTGTCTTACCACAACATGCCGAGTTTTCGGTAGAACACTGCGACCTGATCCTCAGGGATAAGGGGAGCTATGGTGGAACCTTTGTCAACCAACAGTGTATCACCGAGATCATCTTGCAGGACAATGACCTGATAATGCTTGGAAAAGATGGGCCCAAGATCCGTATACGGATTAAGCCGGAGGCATATGCAAAATGCAAGCCGCTAAGGGATATCCTTTGCGACTGCCGGGATATCGTCGCATCTGCTCAACAGGGATGGTTCACCAGCACAGCACTCTTTTTCCGGCACCTTCTTAGCGATCTCGCCTTTCACGCGACAATACCGGTCAGGCTCATCACCGGGGTAATAGTATTACTCCCGGCTATTTTACTGGCAGGTCTGCTCTATACCAACTACTCTAGCCGATGGACATATGAGCGGCAGATCAGTGGGCTTTTAAGCCAGCTCGAGACGGGCAAGGTCTCACGGGAGGCCATGGAGCAGAAGATTCAGAGTGAGCGGGAGCAGACAGTAGAATCTGTACAAAAACTAAAACAGGAGGTAGAGACACTGTCCCTCCTCCTGAAAGACAAAGAAAAGGGGCATGCTACAGAGAAAGATATTGTCATACTGAGGCAACGCTTGAGAACAGTGGAGGCGGAAATGGCCGCCTCGGAAAAGATTATAAGTAGTTTCAGGGGCGGCGTAGCCCTTCTCCAGGGGACATACGGGTTTACCGAGAAGGGGACGAGGCGTCTTCTCCGTTATCAGGGTGTAGATGCCGAAGGAGAACCGATCCGGGATGCAGAGGGAAACCCCCTTTTCACATTTGAAGGAGACACCCCGCTGGTAACGGCCAGCTTCACAGGAACGGGTTTCCTGGTAGACAGCCAGGGATTTATGTTGACCAACAGGCATCTTGCTATACCGTGGGAAATGGACCAGGGGGCCAAACAGTTGATCGGGAAAGGACTTGAGCCGAGGCTATTCATGTTTCGGGCCTTCTTCCCTGATCTTCCCACCCCCTTTGATCTCAGGGTCATAAAGGTATCCGATGAGGTTGATGTGGCACTGCTGAAATTCGATCCGGGTCATCTAAGGCTTCCTGTGCTCTCTTTGGGCCGCGGCATGGGCAAACCCACAGTAGGAGAGCCTGTCATTTTGATGGGTTATCCTGCAGGACTCGATGGACCACTGGCAAGGGCGGACCAGGCTACCGTGTCTGAAATTCTGCAACAGGCCGGCAATAACCCTGACAGTCTTGCCCAGGAACTGGCGAATCGGGGATTAATCCGCCCTCTGACGACTCAAGGACATATCGGAGATACGCTGGCAGATCAGATTATCTACGATGCCCAAACCACCTTTGGCGGGAGCGGCGGACCTGTGCTCAATCTCCAGGGTGAGGTTATCGCAATCAACCATATGATCCTGCGGCGGTTCGGAGGGGCAAACTTTGGCGTGCCGATCCATTTCGGGATAAAACTGCTTAACCCCTCTTCCTAACAGCAGCTTTCTGTAGAATGGCAGGCCCCTTCATCAGATACAGCATCTGCCTCAATGACCTGATCTATCTCCACTCCTTTTATAACCAGAAACGATCCGGTATAAGGAGGTTTTTTCAGCTTAGCCGCCGTGTCAATACAGACATCCACTTGCTGGTTTCTCGGAAAGAGGTGACCCTCCTCATCGACCACCGCCTGCATAGGCCCCAGATATACTGCCCTTTGACCTATATATCGGCATCCGGCCTTCTTCTCAAACTTGTATCCCCGGATGACCATTGAATAAAATCGGTATCCCTCCACCTCTCTCCAGAAGTTCTTTTTGAGCACCGAGAGCCCATAGAAACCGGCCTGCTCTAAAAAGGCAAGGTACTCCTCCTCCGTCAATGCACCAGAGACACATTCACCCCAGAGGCGTGGGTTGCCCTTCATCCCCTCAGGGATCGGTTTCTCTGAAACTGTATCTGAGATCACGATCCTTCCATGGTCTTTGAGGATACGCCAGATCTCAAAAAAGACATGCCTTTTATCAGGCGAGAGGTTGATCACGCAATTAGAGGTAACAAGGTCTGCAGATTGAGGGGGAAGGGGGATCCTCTCCAGGTATCCTGATTTAAATGTAACCACATCATATCCAAGATTCGCAGCTACCAATCCCTTGGCCCAATCCGCCCTTGCAAGCATCGCTTCGGTCATGTCTATTCCGACCACCTTGCCTGTAGGCCCTACCTTCCTGGCGGCGATAAAGCAGTCGATCCCTCCACCTGCCCCAAGGTCGACTACTACCTCACCCGGCTGAATAGAGGCCAGGCCCATCGGGCTGCCACAACCATAGGCGATCTCCAGGACCTCCTTCGGGATATGGGCCGTCTCATCCTTTGGATAACCTCCCGGACAGCAGAGCTGAGGCTGGGGGGACTTAGCTGCCTCGCCATAGAAATCCTGTACGATCCGCCGCGATTTATCGGGGTTGACGGAAAGGACGCAGGCCGAGGGAGATAGTGACACCTCGAAACCACCGATCGTATTTATCCCGCTATGATCTTCCTCTATAAGGGCATCTTCTCCCATGGCAGCAAAGAGGATCGGACGATCATAGCCGGATGAGGTCCTTCTTTTTGCCCGCTCCCCGGCTATGGCAAAGAGGGTCTCGATAATCCATCTCTCATAGAATTCCGAAAAGGGGTCTTCGCCCAAAAATTGGCCGCTATGAAGATATGTATGCTCAATATCCCCGCCGCCGCACAGATATTTAAGATGGCAGTCCTTGCACTTGGCCTTCTTTTGGACGGTCCCCTTCCGGATCATATCGGCAACCTGCGAGTTTCGCCAGATCTCCTCAAGGGACTGCTTTAAGAGGCTTCCCATGCGGAGTTCGGGAATGCCGGCCAGGGCTGCCGAAGGATAGACCTCACCATCGGCATAGACCAGGAGCGATCCGTAGGCTGCGCTGGAGAGATCGGCCTTCACACCGTTGCGGCCTAAGAGCCTCATCCTGAGCGCCTCAAAGTTATCCAGGGTGATTCCTGTCTGGTTACATACCGACTGTGTCTTATGAAATACCGAAAAAAGCTCACTGTTTGATGGGCACGTAAGATCCTGAGATCCTCTAGCCCTTCCCCTGCTATGACTAATGAGAAGGTGTATCTTCTTGATCCCAAGCGATGCAGCAAGTTCTGCTGTCTCTATAATATGATTGATGTTTGAACGGGTAACAACTACAGTCAAGGTCGGAGAAAACCCGATATTGATAGCCTCTTTTATCCCTCGAAGAGCTGCATCAAACGAACCTCTTCCCCGGATGGGATCATTGATCTCCGGTCGTGGTCCATCCAGGCTGATCTGAAGTGAAAGGCGGCTGGGGTCATAGCGGGAAAGTCTGTTGAGCCTCCTCCCCTGCAAAAGGATGGCATTGGTCAGGATAACAAGTTCAGCCCGAGGCAGGATAAAATCGATGATGTCAAAGATATCTGGCCTCAGAAAAGGCTCGCCTCCAGTTATGTAAAAACTGGTGACCCCCAGGGAAAACCCCTGGTCAATGGTTTGATGCCAGAAATCGGCCCCTTCACCGGGCATCCCGGCAGGAGATGAACCTACCAGACAATGGGAACAGGAGAGGTTGCAGGCATTTGTCAGATGGAGCCAGAGTTCCGAGAGGTGTTCAAGTTGAAGCACCTCGGACCGGCCCGGATATGGGGCCCGGCTAAATGGGGCCCTCGATAGGAACCCGGAGCGGAAGGCATCCTGCAAGAAGGTCCGGCAGTGAAGCCATCCCTTTGCCCAATCTACCCCATAATCCCTGCAATAGGCAGCGATAACCTCGTTAAGATTCTTCCTCCCATCAAGATAGCCCATTATCCTGGCGCCTCGCGTATCAGTGGCTACCCAATGGGGGGCCTCCGGATCGATCAGGATGACCCGGCCATTCCTCTCCACCTCATGATATGTTGGCGCAAATAACGGGCCCTTATCAGAAAACCCCTGTAACATACTGATTACCTCCATTGTTATAATCAATCCCTTATAATTAAGGTCTCCCCGTATAATAGAGGATCGCCGACAGGTAGTATGTAGTCTATCTTACATTTGAAGGTTCGCAGCGCCCGCACCGGGACAGGGCAGTTTGCCTTAT
>CAYZUL010000048.1:0-21127 GCA_964481895.1 uncultured Nitrospirota bacterium
AGAAATGAATCAAAAGGCGATAAGATTGCACCGATGGCATTCTGGTTAAATTTGAACTTGTTGTAGATCTCATCATCAGGGTGCCTTTTAATGGGTGACCCCTATGTGACTTGTTGACCCCTATGAGACCTGTTTAGAGACACAATAAGCTTTGACCAAACAACCATCCGCAATAAGATAAAATATTTGACATACAGTGTAATCTATTGTAATTTATTGGCATATTCGGAGGAGGGTGTATATGCCTGCTGTTCAAAAGAGCTTGAGGATTCCAGGGGAACTAATTAAAGAAATCGAAAGGCTTGCCAAGGTCTCTGGAAGGGATTTTACTGCCGTTGCCAATGAACTCCTGGAGGAGGCCATAAAGATCCATTATTGCCCTGGTATCGTTTTTACCGAGGGTACGAGTGGGAAGAGGGCCAGGATAGCCGGTACCGGCATCGAGGTTTGGGAAGTCATTGCAACTTATAGGTACGTTGGTGAGGAGTTCGGGCGCCTGAGCAAGGCATACCATTGGCTTACGGAGCAGCAACTGAAATCCGCTATAGGTTACTACAGACATTACAGAGATGAGATAGATGCCCTTATAGCTGAAAACGAAGGGTGGACTCCGGAAGAGATTCGGAAGAGATATCCAATCCTCGTGACAGGTAAAGGGTGAAATTTTATCTGGACGAGGATTTAAGCCCCAAGATTGCAGAGATCCTAAGGAAAGCCGGTATAGATGCGGTCAGCGCTCATGAGGTCGGGATGCTGCAAGCAAGTGATCTTGAGCAACTCGAACATGCATCTTTTCAAAAACGCTGTCTTGTAACAAGGAACCGTAATGACTTCATCAGGCTTACCGTTCTCTTCTTTAACGAAATCAGACCGCACTTTGGTGTCCTTATAATCCCTCATTCGTATCCTTGCGACAGGTTCGGCTCCATAGCTAAAGCCCTTAAAAAGTATGCATTGAGCCATAAAGACAGGATGGATTCTTATGCAATAGATTTTCTCTAAAACAATGCCCTGCTGGTCTTATGCGTGGTTATTTTCAGAATTCGGCAGCATCTTTGATAGATTGTTATCCGCGCCTCGCCATGCTAAAATTTTTATATGGATTCTGTTACACACACCTTAGTTGGTGTTAGCATGGCGAATGCCTTTTTCCGGAGGCGTATCGGCCCGCCTGCTGTTACCATCCTTGCCATTGCCTCCAATCTTCCTGATATAGATGCCATCGTGCATCTCTCCGGTGATCCGACTGCCGTCTTGCTCCGCCGCACCTTTGGGCATTCGATATTTACCGTGCCCATATGGTCACTTGTGCTGGCTATTATCCTGAGGCTGTTTTATCCAAATATTAAGCTTATGACCCTCTTCGGTTTAGTGCTATTGGGCGCATCATTTCATCTATTTTTTGACCTCGTAAACTCCTTTGGCGTAGTGCTCCTCTGGCCATTTTACAACTGGAGGCCTGAACTTGCCGTTATCTTTATCATTGACCTGATTCTAACGGGTATATTGGCCGTCCCCCTTTTGCTCTATCTCATCCCATCTATGCGGCGACACTTGGAGTTGCTATCACGGATAGCTTTGGTATGTACCCTGGCCTATGTAATAATTTGCGGGGCAAACCGCATAATGGCAAGGCAGGCATTGGCTTCTGAGATAGACTACCAGAAAAATATCCCGGAATTCGTCTATGTCTTCCCGGAGCCTCTTGGCCCTCACCGATGGCGAGGTGTAATGAGATATGGTGATACCTATAAGGTTTATCTTATTTATTCTTTATCGGGACGTATTGAGCTTAAGGATGAGGTCCAGACAAAGACAGGAGATCCCACTGTTGAACGCGTCAGGTCAATCCCGCTTGCCATCCGTCTTGAGAGGTTCTTTAAGGCCCCTATATGGGGCATAGAAAGGGGTAGTCCAACTGAGGTGAATGTATACGACCTTAGATTTAGGTCTATTGTTATTGGCCGGGAAACGCCCTTTGAATACAAGTTCCGAGTCTATGAGGATGGCAGGGTGGAGCTTATAGGGAAGTAATCCGTTTTAAGTTAGTTTCCTTAGATTACACCTATGGCTATCATAATTGCCCTTTCTATTTCATTTACCTTTTCGTCACTTATCTTGCCTGCAAAAGGACCCATTATAAGGAAGGATTTGTCTATTGTAGTTACCTGCTCACATTTAGCCATGGATGCCTTTGATAAGCCACCTTCTCCTTCTCGAAGTAAAACATGGGTAGGAGCAGGCCGCATGGTTGTTGACAGAGGAACGACGATTATATCGTTGGCTAATCTATTTCGGATGTCCAAGGAGACGACCAGGGCGGGTCGATTCTTAATATCCTTAGGTTTTGATGGCAGATTGACTAAATATATCTCTCCTCTTTTGGGATTCTCAATCATTCCATGATCTCTTTGCGCTTTCTGTTGCTATCTTTGCCCATTCATTATTTTCTTTTTTCTCCTTTTTTGTTAGAGAAAGATAATAGGCCTCAATATCTTTTTCAATCGCCTTTTTTTTAGTCTTTTGCAGTGAATCCCGGAGCATTTCTTCCATTACCTGACTTCTAGGGGTCCCCTTTTCCTTTGCAATTTCATCTATTTCATTAACCAGATCACCGCTGATTGTTACTGTCAGTTTTTCTTTGCGCATGGTACTCGTAGATGACATGATTAACCTCCTTTCAGCCTTACTTATTATAAGATAAAAAGTAGTTAATTGCAATAAAAACTCAAGATGACTTCATCAGTTTGCAATGTTACCTTTTAGGTGCTGCGATGCCATAAGGCATGCTATGTAGAAATTGAGATTCTCCCCAAGGAGAGCAATGCCCTGAAATTCTATTATGTTACGATGCGAACAATAAGTTTCTGGTCAACGACTTTTTGCGGGTATAACCGTTGCCACACCAGGTCCTTTGCCGCGTTCTTGTACTTCTTTTCGAGCAGGTGGTCCAGAAAGATATCTGAAAATCCTACTGTCCGTTTGTGGTGCTAACCGATGAGTGAATATAATTATATATTAACGGGTTATGTCATTATTGTTTCACAAAAACGCTTATTTCTGCTACACTTGTTCTGTCGCTTAATAACATGGTTGGGCTGTTCTTTGGTGCGGAGGACAAGTCTCGGTGATCTTAACATGCTTTGGCAAAGTTCTTTCGATAGTCGGTGTCGGTCTTCTGGTTTTTTCTATATCTCCGGCGAAAGGTTTCGTAGACCCTAATGATAGTTGGTTGGAGCAACAAAGAAAGTGGATTCAACGTTTTTATAAACGAGGCTATGGTACTTCTACGACCGTCAGTGTGAACCCGATTTTACTTTATTGCGGTCTGATACTGAGTGTGATTGGCATAGTACTGAGTTAGGGTTGGCCCAACCTGACATCGCGTTAGCATGTTTAGGGAGAAACGATGAAATCTCGAAAGCCTCAGCTGTTTGCGTTCGCATAAAAAGGAGGGTACGGGCCGTTGCTTTTTGATGTTTCATTTGTCACCAGCCTACTTAATAATGGCATGAAAAGGGGAACTTGTTGTAGGCTACTGTGGGCTGCAGGGGTCATGGCCCGCTACTTGGCAGTTAGTTTCTTATTCCGGATGGGCTGATGGCTTATTTTTTAGATCCCAGTCATAATACCAGGTCAGATAAAACTGGATCTTGCTTGAGCCTTCGTTAAGCCCGGGAAATCGCTCAAAGGCATAATCTACACCTAACCTGAAGGGGGATTTTTTAAACTCCATGCCAATGGCCTCGCTATAGGCATTAAAGAAATCGTGGTTGCGGCTTCTAAAGCGGTATCTGAATTCAAGAAAGGTGTTGAAAACAATATCCCTGGGAAGTTTAGTCCAGTCGATCCCCTGGTTGATATATCCCATGGTCCCTGTGCCGACCAGGTCATCCACATCATGGCTGACCTGACCCCAGGTAGAACCGGGCAGGCCGAGGATATCAAGCGATCCGATCTTTTTTGTCAACCCCAAATCCCAACCCTGGTACCAACTCAGGTAATACTGGACCTTGTGTGACCCCTCTTCCAAATTCGGAAATCGCTCCCAGACGTAGTCCATACCCAACCTGAAAGGTGATCTCTTAAATTCCAGCCCGACTGCCTCGCTATATGTATTATAGAACTCCTTGTTCCTGCCCCTGAAACGGTATCTGAACTCTGCAAAGGTATTGAAGGTGATATCCCCGGGAAGTTTAGTCCAGTCGATCCCCTGGTTGATATATCCCATGGTCCCTGTGCCTACAAGGTCATCCACATCATGGCTGACCTGACCCCAGGTAGAACCTGGCAGGCCGATGTAATCAAGGGCCAGGGCCTGAAAAGGGGAGATTAAAATAAGGACCAGGATCGAACCGAGAAAGAAGATATGTCGTGTCATATGCGAAACCCCCGTATTTACTTTATGGCATTAGACGGAACGGCTATCCATTGTTTCTCTTTTCCGTACAAAAAGTAGTCAGGGCCTTTTTTTGCAAGTTGAATCCCCTGATTCTCTGTAACAAAGTCGGTCTGGGGAATTTTATCTATAAATCCTTGTGCTGTAAATCTTTCTGATTCAAAGGGGTTTTCCTCCAAAAATACCTTTGTCATGTACGAAAGAGAAAGATAGCTTGTTGGCCCGGAGATTATCTGTTGTCTCACGGGGGCATCGGGTGATCCCTTTCTGATCAGTTTTATGCCGACAGGAACCCTGGTTATCTGGGGTAGTGGGATATCCCGCAGGCCTGGCGCCTGAATACTGCTGCCCCGCAGGGCCATCCCATGTTCGGGGACAAAAAGGACGACTATATCCCGTTCCGAAGATCTTAGTAGATCGAAGAATCTCGTTATATCCCCCAGGAGTTCCTGAGCGAATTCCTTATAATTCTTCACCCTTTTGTCCTTTTTCCACCAATCCTTGTCTTCGGCCCAATGGGCACCGTCATGGAGGCTGATGGTATTATAGTAGATGGCTGCCCGTTTCGAGTTGGACTCTTGCCGTGTATTCCATATCTTTTCAAGCTGGGTGTAATTATCATAGATGGCAGTTCCGTCAAAACTATAGGCCTGGACTGGAAGGGCCTTTGGCAAAAAAGGTTCATCGAGATGTCCCAGGCGTCTAACCTCATCCCCAAAATGGCCGTAGGTACCGTCATGATTTAAGGCAAAGTATGTCTCATATCCCTCAGCGCGGAGGCCTTCAAGGAGGCTGCACTCCTTTGGGACGTCGTTGTAGAGGGCATCGTGCCTCTGCTGTCCGCAGTTTGCCCGCAATAGCCTGATGGCGGAGGGGTTGCTGTAGGAGGTGACAGAATTAAAATTGGTGAAGAGGTAGTCAAATTGCTTAAATAGAGGGTGGTCCTCCAGGCCCGCTTCCTTCATATCATCCCAGGATAATGAGCAGACATGGAGAATAATTATGTCGAAATCGGAACCGTCCTTTTTAGTTTTATCAAAGCGGATGATCCTTGCAGATTCGGCCTTGTAGAAGGCATCAACGTATCTGCCTATCTCTCCGACTGGTTGTCCAAACTCCCTTATCGGAACGATCAGAAGGATGATAATAACCAGAGGGGTCAATCTTACGAAGTATTGCAAAATAATAAAAAAGAGCAGGATAGCCGATAAGGCTGCTGCCTCCCATGGGTTAAAGAACCCCATAATAAACCTGTAGATATATTCCATGGAAGGGATCCCCTGCTGATTCAGGAAGATCATAGAATCAAAGAAGGGCGGAAGCCATGAGTCGTGCCATAAAAGGGAGAGGGCAAGGATCAGACTCAACAGGTATTTAGCGGCCTTGATGTGTCCCCGAAATTTCAGCTTTTGGGGGACCGGAATGATAAGAAATATGATAAAAAGGATGTTCAGGAGGAAATTTATTCGGATAAATCCCCTGAAATATAGATATAGTTTTCCCAGGAAATAGAAACTCCATAAACCCATCAGGGCAACTCCCTTTCAAAGATGGTTAGCCATGCCCCTTTAATTCTTTCCACAATTTGTCTCCTTCATCGAGGTTAAGAAACCTTATCCCTGCCTTTAGGCCCTTCATTGACTCTTTCTGCCACATGACATTTCCCTTTAGATCCATTTCCTTCCCTTTATCGATGAATATTGTCATATCAACCTCCTTGGGGAGACGATTCCCGGTTGAGATCTCAAGGGAGAGGCCGGTCGGGCTTATGTCTATGGTCTTACATCTTAATGTAACTTTTGGGAGCCTGATTTCACAGGATAATCTAATGCCAAACCGGGGCGATATCCTGCGGAGGACTTGTTCTCTTATAAAGGCCTTGACAGGTGTTGTGAAAAGGAGAAGAAAGGAGTCCCATGTTTTCGCCGGAGCATTTATATTATGATAATTGTTCCAGCTATTGGCCGGGCTATACATCTGGCGGATTATACCCTGGAAACCTGCATCGTCAAGACCCGCAAATTGTATCCCTACAAAGATCATTCCGAATCTGTCGATATCGTTCCTGACGACCTTTCCCTTTAATTTCGTGGTCTCGCCATAATCGCTTATCAATATAAGATCAAAGATAGAAGGGGGGAATTTAACCGGCTCTGGCAGGGTTACCGAAAGTCCTGTCTCACTTACGTCTCTTGTAAGGCATGAGACCTCTTTATCAGGGAGGGATAATCTTGTCCCGATCTTTCTTGCGAGACGTATCAAGCCCCGCCGCTGGATCCTCTCCCTGCCCGCTATTATTGCGGATATCAGAATAAGGCTGTTGTAAGAGGCCCAGGCCAGACTAACAAGTATGGCGTCCCTGTTGTTGGAAACTATAGCTAGCTTGTAGATACCGACTCCTCCTGCAAAAAGGAGTAGCAGTAGCAGGAGGATATGGGGCGCTACAGTAATGGAATTGATCTTTGGTTTGTCAAAGCGTTCCATCTTTGGGGTTACAGCAAAGGTGCGTTCCTTCGGTTTAAATATGGTCATAAAGGCGGTAATAGTGAGGCCGAAGGACATCACTGTCTCATATACATCACTCCAGAAGGCATTTCTGTGCCCTTTTGATACCATAGTAAAAGCCATTGTTGATGCTATATAGTGGGAAAGGAAGAAATTGAGCAGTGTCCATACGTTTGAGAGGAGTGGGGCATAACCAAAGAGCAGATAGGAAAGGGGAGCTGTCAAGTAAACTATTCTGGGGAGTCCATGGAAGAAGTATACTGAAGAGGCAAAGTAGTTAAGTCTTTGGTGTATGGTAAGTCCTCTTTTGATAAGGGGGTTGTCAAGGATAAAGATCTGAACCCCACCCCTTGCCCAGCGCTTCCTCTGCTTAAGATAACTTGCAAAGCTCTCAGGGGAAAGACCTGCAGTGAGGTCTTTATTTACATAGAAGGATTTATATTCCCTTGAATGGAGCTCCATGCTCGTATGGAGATCTTCAGTAATGGTCTCTGTCTTAAATCCCCCTATCTCCTCAAGGCACGAACGCCTGAAGATGCCGCCCGAACCTGCAAAAAAGGCACTGTTATAGTGATCTCGCCCTGGCTGGATTACATGGAAGAAAAGGTCCTGTTCGTTGCAGATCTCCCTTTCAAGTTTAAGGTTCCTCTGAAAGGTGTCGGGGTTATAAAAGTGGTGCGGCGTCTGCACAAAGGCGACCTTCGGATCTAAAAAAAAACCGATAGTCTCCCGTAGAAAACTCCTTACAGGGACATGGTCACAATCAAAGACAGCCACCAGATCACTATCTGAATTTTTCAATCCGTTATTCAGATTTCCGGCCTTGACATTTTCATTGGTAGGTCTTGTAATATAGTTGCAGCCAAGTTTTTTCGCAAGCTCCTTTATCTCCTCTCTCCTGCCGTCATCCAGCACATAGACCTTGAACTTGCCTTCTGGATAATCCTGATTCAAGCATCCTATGATAGTTCTGTAAAGTATATCCTTGGGTTCGCTGAAAATAGTGATCAGTATATCGACCGTGGGTACGCTTGAATCGTCTATTGCCGGAGGGACCGGATCTGTAGGTCTTAAGGACTGGTAGTGAAATAGTACGTACTGGATAAATCCATACGCCTCAGCCAGAAATACGGCCAGGCTTATGGCAAGGCCGACCCTGTCCTGCCTATTTAATGTGTATATACCGCGCCACAGGATATATCTTATACTGATAATCCCGCTTAAGATAAGAACAACTGTCTTTAGTCTTGGGAACCTTGAGGCTATTATCACGGAAGCTACAAGGATGAGTGAGATTGTAATATGTGTTGAAAGCGTCATTTCTTTCCTTCAATTATCTTCATATTTAAGACCTAGTATGACAAAAAATGGTAATAAATATACCATAATTACTCAATCCCTCTACTTCTGTGTGGGCTGTACCATCCCTTGAGCATGGAAACTGTCTTTACAAAATGATGCCCGATAGAAAGGACAATCTCCGGTAATGACGTGCCCCTGCTTTATTCCATAGTTTCATAAAACCGGATATCTTTTAGAGTATTTTTTCCGGTTCCCTGCATCAGGCATTGCATCATGTTTATATTTATATGCAAGAATGAGACCAAAGGCTATATTAAACCCCGCTGTTTTGGAGGCTTGATCCAAATAGAACAGAAAGAACCAAAAATAAATGTACCATAAGAATTGAGATTATAGAAGGAAAATATGTTTTTCAAGATTTGCTGAGCTCATGTCTGTGGGCCTTTAGAATTGGACGCCCAGAGAGGCTTGTGGAGCGGTCAGGGGGTCTCAGACCTAATCTTTCTTTTTGAAGATCTTGGAATCACAGGCGATATACTTGATCTGCTTCATAGGTACGACTATTACCTCTGAGGAGGATTCGATCTCCAGGGCATCAAGCTCGTCGCTTATATTGTGCCTTAAGGTATCCTTTACTATTAGTTCCTGATTATCAGCAAAAACTACCTTTATCCAGTATTCCATATAAGGTCTCCTTTGTATCCTTAGTTTATTTCCGGTAGTGGTATATCCTCAAAGATCTTTGAATTGGGGTTATAGAGATAGTCCTCAACATAGTTATCCAGGTCCCCGTTTTTAATCAATTGTCTGTTGGCAAACTTTGTATTAATCTTCGGGATTACCTTGACCCTGCATCTGGTATTGGACCTGAAGTCTTCAAGATCTGTTCCGCAGATATCCCTGTACTTGCCGCGGCCCCCTTCTATAATACACTTCGGTATGTAGATCTCTTTTTCATTTGTGATCCTGCCCTGTATATCCGCCAATGTCAGCAGGGCAGTGCAATCGGTATCACCGCCAAGCATAGTGTTAGGGACGTAGAGGTATCTGGCTCTTTTCTTCCGGTACATGGTGAGGATCTTATATATGCTCTTTGAGACAACAAGAGTATCCCTCTTTTCAAGGCCCAGGGAATCAAAGGTCTTTACAATAATCCTTCTGTTCAAGAAGGCGGTTATATAGGACTCCGTATGTATAGTGGTCTTGTTGGTCAGGTTATAATCATAGATAGTTTGGGCCTCTTCAGGGAGTGCCTTTTTGCCCTGCCTTATTAATTCAACAGTCCGGTCGTCCATTCCTCTGAGCGGTGTCAGGCAGCCCATCCACAACACACATGCTTTATTGATCTTTGATATTGTCAAGGCATCAGTAGACATTGTAGCAGTCCCAAAGGAATAAAAATCAGCAGATGTAACGGCAGGACCATCCAGGATCTTTAATACCTGCTTGACCGTAGGGCCGTTAGGCATAAGGGCGTCCCTGTGCCTGCTAAGGGTATTTACTGACAGTTCGAAGCTGATCCTATTTTTATATCTTTCGGCAAGCTTATGAATCCTTGGGACATGGACGAATCCGACTGTAAATATAGTTACATTCTTATCCGTATGAATCAGGAAATCCTCGAGCCAGTCCATGGCCTTGGGATGGAGGAAGAGGTCAGTCCATACCATATATTCATTTCCGCCCCAGACCCAATATTCACCCGGCTTTGAAGGGATCTTGTTTATATAGCTTAATATATATTCCCAGTCCTCCTGGGTGGTCTTCGGGATATCTTCAACTATGCGGTATGAGTGTTCTGTCTCATAACAGAAGGTACACATAACAGGGCACTTCTTGCCCAGGCTGATGGGGATCTTTCTGGCATCCATCTCCCTGCGTAATGTTGCGTAATAGTTCTCACCTCCACCTTTAAGGGAACTTTGAAGGATCTGAACTGCCTCGGCCATATCTCCTCTTTACTATCTTCCGTGCGCAATTATGTTACCCTATATGCTTGTTCTGTTGCAAGGGGAGGATTTCTTAGTAGCTGAATAAGTTCCTTATAGGGGGTGCGGGGCCGGAAGCCCCTGCCTTTTACAAAGTCATATGAAACGGCAGTGAGAAGGAGGCATTAGAATCTCTGAAACCCCATCTGCCTGAAATGTTCGTCATCTAATATGGTGTATACGCATACATCACTATCCTGTTTGTTAAAATTTAAATGCTCATGGGTCTGTGTCAACTACTTCGGAGTGTTGACAAGATTCGGCATGTCCCCTATAGTTAGTAGTAAATGGTAAAAAAAGAAAACTCACAGTATGATGGCATTGCCCTGATTGCTGATCCGATCCACGGATATATATCATTTTCAGTCCCATATTATGATGCGAACAAAGAGGCTACTGAGAAGGATCTTATAGATTCCCTGTGGATGCAGAGATCAAGGCAGATCTATCAGCTCCAGTCGGCCAGGTGGGTCTATCCCTCCGCAGAGCATAGCCGTTTTCAGCATATGCTGGGCACGATGCATGTAGCCGGGAGGTTTGCAAGACAGCTCTATCCTTCACTAAGGGCTACAGCCGGCGGGTGTCCATCCCTGCCCTATATTGAAGAACTATTGAGGGTAACTGCCCTCCTTCATGACATAGGTCACGGGCCGTTCGGGCATTTTTTTGACGACAACTTCCTCGATCAATTAGGCATCAATCATGAGGATCTGGGACAGAGGATCATTGTCGGAGATCTGGGCGGAATAATTAAAAAGATCAGACGGAGTCCCGGTGGAGGATTTGAAAAAGGAGAGGAGCTGGACCCCTCTCAGATAGCCTTTCTGATTAAAAAGGATAAGAAAAAAGAGAAGAGTAAACACCCCGTCTGGCTCAGGTTCCTTCAGCCGCTCCTGAGCGGAATATATACCGTAGATAATTTAGATTATGTCTTAAGGGACTCATACATGTGCGGTGTGGCGATAGGTCCTGTAGATCTGGAAAGGCTGATCCACTATACATTCTTTACAAAAGACGGTCTAACCCTCCATAAGGCCGGCGGTTCTGCCCTCAATATGTTTTTAAATGCGAGGCTCTATCTTTATTCAAATGTTTACTACCACAGGACTACGAGGGCGATAGACCTGCACTTAAAGGAGCTCTTCGGAGATACCATGAGGCTGATTTTTCCATATAATCCCATAAAGAGGCTTGATAAATATATATCCCTTACTGACTGGTCTCTCCTTGAGGAGGTAAGAAAGTGGGGTAGTTCCAGGAATAGTAGGATGCGCCGGCTCGGGAGCGAGTGGGCCAGGATACTCAGGAGGGATATAAAGTGGAAGATGGCCTTTGATACGATCCTTTCTATCAAGGAATTTGAAAAAGGGAGGGCGATTATTGACCAGGTTGACCTTGAGTCGAGGATTAGGGGGATGCTTCCCAAGAGACTAAAGGATCTCCCCCTTAAGGTGGACATGGCGACCCAGGACCCGAGGCCTGTCAATCCCCTTATTATGGGAGAAAGACAGGTACATATCTACAACCCTTCCACAAAGGTGGTCTCAAGAGGCGCCTTAAGGGAGTATTTCGATTATATACCTGCCAAGGTAGTTCAGTGCAGGATCTTTACGCAGAACCATAATCATGACGCCGAGCTTGCCAGGATTGTGGAAGAGGTGCTTGAGGATGGGGTCACAAGTATAAAAACTAATGTGTAGTCGGATTATTAAGATCTTTATCTATATTATTTCCCAAAACCGGTCAAAGATCAGACTTAAATTAACATGGGAGGAGGTTCATTTATGCGAAGACAAGCATGCATGACAGTCTTATTATTCTTATTTATTTTTAATGGAACGGTCCATGGTGCCCATATATTGGAGCCGCTTGGTACTGAGACGGCGGCGACCCCGCCGAGGGGGAGGATGTTCGCGCAGTTGGTTTACTCCCTGTTGGATCCGGGTAATCAAGGATCCCGCAATCGGAGCGCCTTCTCTATCGAGTTTGAAGCCGGTATAGGCGAAAGAACGCAGCTTAACCTTGAGTCAGAGAGCATTATGTTGTCCGGTGACGGAGGGGAGGAAGGGAAGGGGATTGAAGAGATATCCTTCGGTTTAAAACATAGGGTCCTTGATGAGACTGAGGACCAGCCTGACATTGCATTTGGAGTAGACTTTTCGCCATCCAGCGGATTTGAAATCAACGAAAGGAGTATATTGGCGACCCTGATATTTTCGAAGAATATAAATCCCCAGATCCTGTTGCATGCAAATCTGGGATATGGCATCAAGACAGGAATTTCAGACACAGGGACCGGCGCCGATGTCCATCGCGATGGGATCGGTGTTATCAATATAACGCCTACATACAAGGCAATCCCTGATAAATTGATGCTGATGACGGAGCTTAATATAGAAATTGACCGCGGGGAAAAAATCTCGGAGGTCACCTTTTCCCCTGAGGTGATATTTGTAGTTCAGACGGCCACATTCCTCAAGATGCAGAATATGGCCTTTAAGTTTGCCTTTCCTGTCGGACTGACCGGTGATTCCCCGGATTTTGGGGTACGTTTTGGCGTGTCTAAATTGTTCTAAATGGAGACAGAGTATGAAAAGGCATAAAGGGATTATTCTGGTTTTGCTCGTGACCGCCATGCTTTTTTGCCGCAATATATATGCCCACGAGATAGTAGGAGAGGTGACTGCGCTGATGATGCATATGCAAAATATCCTTTCTCTGATAGAGAGCAACAAGATAGACGATGCCTTCCATGAGACCGGGATGGTTTTCGAAGACTTCTCCCATAGTATGGGGATGGGCATGAAAATGGAGGGGATAGGATTGAAGTCCACATCCGCTGACATAGATAAAAGGTATAATACTAATATAGGAAAGAAAATAGAGGTTGGCTTCAAGAAGAGGGACCATGACGGTCTTATGAGCGGCCTCCAGTCACTTGGATTTCTCCTGATGCTTGAGAAGTTTGATGTCCTCCAGTCAGGATTTGATAAAAAGGATAATGGACTTGACGTTCAAAAGACGATCTTCTGGCTTGGGAGGAACTATTTCTCATATCTCCTTGAGCCGGCACTGGCAAAGAAAAATCCTGTGGAGGCGCAGAGACTGGACAGGATGCTGGATGCGATGCTGTACAGACTTGAGGATAATAAACCAGGAGAATTTATAGAGATGAGGGTTGAATTTGAGAAGGGGGTTATTAAGGCATTTAAGCTGGGTTTAAATCCGGTTACATCTCCGCACAAAGGACGCACTGCGAAATAAGAAAAATTTGTATAGCCAAAAAAACTTGACTTTTTAAAAAAAATCTTTAAACTATAGAAAAATAGATTTACAAATAGATTTGCAACCATATTTATATTGGGTGATATTTCAACATGTTAATAGCCATTAAAACCCTGCAATAAAGTCGAGGGAACCATGAAGACATCTGAGATTCTGAGGAAAATTGATATTCCGCGGCACAAACTCTACTATCTTGAACAGAAGGGTTATATCTCTCCCTCGAGGATACCTATGGGAGATCTTGAGGCGAGAGAATATAGCGAGGAGGATCTAGTCCGGATAAGGCTTGTATGGAAGTACCTGAAAAAGGGTTTTAAGCATAAGATTGCATTTCAGATGGCAATGAAGGAGATAGGCCGCTTGGCTAATAAGGTACTTGAATGAAACTGAATGATATAGCAATGAGATTCAGGCGTTTCCCCATCGGGATCGATATCGGGACTGCATCCATAAAGGTGGTCCATCTTGCCTATGGATCAGGGGGAATTGTCTTGCGATATGCCGGATTAACAGAACTGATACACCCTGATAATGAATCCGGGGACAGTGGTGCAGTTATGACCCTTTCTGACATCTTAAGACAGGGAGGTCTTAATAAAAAGAAGATTGCCATCAATTTTTCCGGTAAAAACCCTCTTATAAGATACCTTACAATACCGAAGATGCCCAAGGAGGAGATCAGCGAGGCTATAAAGTGGGAATCTAAAAAGATTACGCCAATCCCGGTCGAAGATCTGGTAATAGATTATCTGATTGTTGGAGAGACGGAGGAACGAGATATAAAAAGATACGAGATTGTTATGGTGGCAGTTGAGAGGGAGGCAGTCATAGGCCAGATCTCGGGCTTGAAGAAGGCCGGACTTAAGATAGCTGCAATTGATGTGAATCCCTTGTCGATTCTTAATGCAGTCAGGTTAAACTACGCGGATGATCTTACAGATAATATTGTATTTGTTGATATAGGCGCCGGGAAAACAGAGATAAATATATCTAAAAAGGGGATACTTAGGTTTACACGGTCCGTGCAGATCGGAGGAGGGGATATTACCGCAGCGCTGTCCAGGGAACTGCAGTTGGAGTATGCCGATGCTGAGAGGATGAAGAAGGAGCTTGGCATGATTGATGGATCCTCAGAGGCCACGGATAGGCCGGAAAACAGGGTAAAGGATATTATCAAGAATGAGGCAGACCGCTTGATCCTGGAGGTCCAGCGCTCAATCGATTACTATCGGGCGCAGTTCAGGGAGGGTAGCATAAAGAAGGTAATACTTATGGGTGGCACACCCATCATGCCTGGCTTTAAAGACTATTTTTCATCATATTTCGACGCTGATGTTTCTATCGATGATCCTTTTGCCATGATTGAATGTGATGATCCGTCATTTGGAGATCTGCGTCTCATGGCGCCAAGATTTTCTTCAAGCATAGGCCTTGCCTTGAGGTGTATTGGGACATGAGACAACACATAAATCTGCTGATAGCTGAAGCGGAGAGGGGAGAGGGTACAGACTACAAGGGGCCGGCTATTATCATAACATTGTTTGCCCCGATGATAATCCTTCTTCTTGCATATGGATTTGAGAAGAGAGAGACCGTAATGTTAAAGAAGGAACTTGCCAAACTGACTTCAAAAAGGGATGCAATTAAGATGGATATTGCCAGGCTTACAGGGGGGATTGAGGCGACAGTAAGCAGGAGAGAGGCTGTCAGGGTTGAAGAGGAGAAAAGGCAGGATCTTATAAAGAGGCTCGTCAGGGAGCGGATTCTATGGTCAGAGATCATGAGGGAATTGAGCCTTACTGTTCCCGAGGAGGTATGGCTTACTGATCTTGAGTCCCGTAACTCCAAGAGGGCTGACAGGAAGGAAGTTAGGCTGGTCGGATTGGCCAGGTCCCACCTTGATTTAACAAGATTTATCACCCTGCTTGAAGGTTCAAACTATTTTTCTGATATCTCCCTCATATATGCACAAAAGGGCGAGGAGCCTTTGGGAAAGGTGAATTTTGAGGTTACAGGTCTGGTTGAGATGAAGGAATTTTAAAGCGGTCATGGGTTGCTATGGTCAGGTTTAAGTTGTCAGAGACAATAGATAGGTTTTCCAGGAGGGAGAAGATCATCAGTATCTTTGTCGTCCTCCTGATCACGCTATCATTGGCAGGATATCTCTATCTGCCTGAAAGGAGAGAGGCCGGAAGGATTTCGAGTGATATCTGGTCACTGAAGATGGAGATTGATCTTCTCGAAACACAGATTCCTGATCTGAAAAAAAGGAGTGATGATTTAATGCAGGCCAATGAGGTGGCAGAAGTGGCTGGCGAGATCTCAAGGAAGATGGGTGATATGTTTCCCGCAGGAGACAGGCTATCTGTGCTGCTTGAGGAGATTACAAGACTTGCAAGGCGGAGGAGGGTTGATTTTATCTCGATAAGACCTGAAGCGATCGAAGACAAGGGCTCTTATATCGAGCTTGCAATGAAGATTGCCATAAAGTCAAGATACAGGGAGCTTGGCGAATATTTAGGTATGATCGAGAGCCTTCCCAGGACAATAAAGATTAAGGATATCAAGGTAGAGTCTAACGCAGGGATAAACCCACATGTAATGGGACAACTTGATGTGGTGACATATATGGGCAAGAAATGATCGGCAATCAAAGGAAAACGTGGAAACCTGGGCTGTTTCTGTCGGCCTTTCTGATATCAATGATGGTCCCTGATCATCAAGGTTTTGCACAATCATTGTCAGGCATGGATACAAGGTGGCTTGAAGAGAGGGACAGGTCTTTGAAGTGGGGAAGGGACCCCTTTTTTATCCCCCAGGAGAAGGTTGATGTCCCAAAGGGGAAGGAAGAGGTTTTGGGGCCTCACCTCTCTTTAAGCGCGATCATATACCGGGATGGTAGTGGTATTGCCATAATAAACAATAAGATCATGCGTGTTGGTGATGTGATAGAGAAGATGGAATTAACGGGGATCCTGGAGGACCGGGTAACACTTAGAGGGCCAGGCGGCGAAGAGGAATTAAGGGTAAATAAATTTGCCCTTGAGAGATAACCAATTATACAATGTTAGGAGAGACATCATGATCATAAAGGCATTTGTTATAATGGTCATCCTTTCAATTCAGGTTATAAACGTTTTTGCCGGAGAGGCAGATATCCCTTCTATCTCCCTCAAGAGAGAGGAGCCGATGGAAGTTGGATCCAGATACTCCCTTGAATTCCGTGATGCTGACCTTAAGGATGTCCTGAGGGCCCTGGCCCAGGAGAACGGATTTAACATAATAATCGGAGAGGAGGTTGCAGGTCGTCTTACCCTAAGCTTCAAAAATGTGTCATTAATGGAGGCACTGGATGCTATACTCAGGATAAATAACCTTACAAGGTTACAGGAAAGCGGTATAATAAGGGTGATTAAATCTCCCTTTCCGGAGGGTGAGGGGGACCTTGTGACAAAGATTATACCGATCAGTTTTGCATCGGCAAAGGAATCGTCTGAGACTCTAAAGGGGATCCTTAGCAAGAAGGGGAGTATCTCAGTTGATTCAAGGACAAATTCTATAATTGTCAGGGACGTCCGGGGTAATATAGAAAAGATTAGCGAGATCATCAGGGGACTGGACAGCAAGACACCTCAGGTCTTAATTGAGGCGAGGATTGTTGAGGTCAATACGAACTTCACGAGAGAACTTGGTGTGCAGTGGGGAGGGAACTTGTCGAAGAGCACATCTTCGGGGACATTTCAGGCAACAGGGGCCACTTCAGGTTCCACCACTCCAACTGCCTTAACAGGAGGGGTTGGATTGAGCGGTAATAATTTTATCGTAAACATGCCGGCTAATGTGAGTAGCGGGCATGGCGGCGCGCTGGGGCTTCTATTCGGGAACATCTCTAATACCTTTCAGCTTGACCTGCAATTATCTGCAATGGAGGACAGGGGTCATGGAAAGATCCTTTCTAACCCTAAGGTACTGACACTGAACAACAAAGAGGCAAAGATCTCAAGCGGCACAGAGATACTGATACCGACATCAACAATAGTAGGTGCGGCTGCGGCCGGTGGCACCACAGGAACTACCGGGACAACTGGTGCGACCACAGGTGTAACAACTATCGATGCAAAGCTGGAGTTGACTGTTACACCCCATGTAACACCTGACAATCAGATAGTAATGCATGTTAAGACAGACAAGAAGGATCCGGATTTCAGCAGACAGGTTCAGAATATCCCCCCTCTGTTGACAAGGACGGCTGAGACCGATCTCCTGGTCGAGGATGGTGAGACCATAGTTATTGGAGGTATATTTACCAGGAGCGAATCATCAAGTGAGGCCAGTGTTCCCTGGCTATCAAAGATCCCTCTTCTCGGCTGGTTGTTCAAGAAAGAGGCCAGGGTTGAGAATCAGAACGAACTTTTAATCTTTATTACACCAACCATACACAAAGATAGAGACTAGTCATCCTTACATGTCTGATGAAATAGTAGTCTACATCACGGCCTCTTCGTCTGAGGAGGCCGAGGAGATCAGCAGAAAACTCCTTGAGGCTAGGCTTATTGCCTGTGCAAATATAATCCCCGGTATAGTCTCGTTATTCAGATGGAAGGGAGAGATATGCAGGGAGAATGAGCTTCTTATAATTGCCAAGAGCAGAGGTGCGCTCTTCAATGATATAGTTGGACTGGTGAGAAGGCTCCATAGTTATACGGTGCCGGAAGTCATTGCATTACCAATAATTCACGGATCAGAGGACTATCTCAGGTGGGTAAGGGAGATAACAGGAGAACCCGTTCAGGGAAGATAGTTGCCCCTTCCTTGCCGGATGGCAACCTTCTCCTGGGTATATATAAAAGACTATTTGACCACTTCGGCCCTCAGAGCTGGTGGCCGGCTGATGATGCCTTTGAGGTTATAGTTGGAGCAATATTGACCCAGAATACGGCCTGGAGGAACGTTGAGAAGGCCATTTATAACTTGAAGGAAGAAGGACTGCTTAATCCGTCCGGACTGCATGGACTTTCTCTGGAGCAATTGGCCTCTTTAATCAGGCCTTCCGGTTTTTATAATGTAAAGGCAAACAGATTGAAGGCCTTTCTTGATCTTCTTTTTAATGACTATAAAGGGGACCTTGACATCATGTTTAGTGAGGAGGGCTCCAGATTAAGGGAGAGGCTTTTAGGTGTGAAGGGGATAGGGGAGGAGACAGCAGACTCCATGCTCCTCTATGCCGGAGGGGTACCTATATTTGTTGTGGATAGCTATACAAAGAGGATCCTCTTTATGCACAAGATTATATCTTCTGCATCAGATTACCGGGAGGTCCAACAGATATTCATGAAATGGCTTCCCCACGATCCTCAGCTCTTTAATGAATACCATGCCCTTATTGTAAAGGTCGGGAAGGATTTCTGCAAAAAGAAGCCCCTCTGTGAGAGGTGCCCCCTATCATATCTCTTTTCAGTTGACAAATAGTGCAGTGGTCTATTAAGCTTTTTATATGTAAAATAGCTTTCCTGAAAGGAGTCTTGCATGGATTGTAAGTTGATGTACTGTTGTGCAATGTGCGAAAAACAGTTTGATTGTAAGATAGATCACAACGAGCATAATAAATGGCTCGTAGAGAGGAGGATGGAGAAGATAAGGCACAAAATCCTTATTATGAGCAATAAGGGTGGTGTCGGTAAGTCTACTGTTACTGCCAATCTTGCCAGCGCATTTCATAAGTCAGGATATAAAGTTGGTATAGCCGATGCTGATATCCATGGCCCTAATATCCCCAAAATGCTTGGTGTTGAAGGAAAGCGATTAAAGAGCAACGATGACGGGATTATTCCATTAGAAATCAGTCCCAACTTTAAGGTCGCATCCCTGGCCTTTCTCATCGAAAGACCTGAAGAACCTATAGTCTGGCGTGATGCAGTGAAATATGACTTCATAGTGGAACTCTTTGGGACGATAAACTGGGGCGAGCTTGATTATCTCTTTGTCGATCTGCCGCCCGGCACAGGTAACGAGTCTATAACATCAATAGATTTAATTGGAAAGGTAGACGGCTCTGTTGTAGTTACTATTCCGACCGAGGCGTCCCTCCTTGATGCGAAGAAGGCAGTGCTTTTTTCAAAGTCGCACCAAGTTGAGGTGATAGGGATTATAGAGAATATGTCCGGCCTTATATGTCCAAACTGCTCGCACGAGATTGACCCCTTTGCGCCTGGCGGCGGAGAAAAACTGGCTGCAGCGCTTGAGGTCCCATTTCTTGGCAGGATTCCGCTCGATCGGGAGATATCTTCGAGGGCAGATAAGGGGGAGTCATTTTCTATCCTTGAACAGGATTTACCATCTGTAAAGGCATTTAATGCAATCGTAAGGAAATGCGAGGATTTTGTCAATGCTAAGGTCTAATATAATTTGCCTTTATTCGGCAAATTAGCCTAAGGAGGAGAAATGGGAGAAACTGATCACAAGTGTCTCAATTGCAGTAGTACGAGTGAAGATAGACCCCTTATAGTCTGCGAGTTTAAGGGTAAAGAAAACTGGGTCTGCGTAAGGTGCCTTCCGATTCTGATACATGGCTGATTAAAAAGGCTTGCTAAGACAGGTCTTTGTTCGGCCTAATGTAAAATACAAAGGGTTTTAAAGTAGCCTTTGGTAATTCTGTATGGGTATGGTATGAGGTTTACATACCTTACCCATATTTTTTATTCTTTCTCAGCAATTCATAAAACCAGGTGAGATGGGTGGAGATCGAGATATTGAAAGGGAGTATCCTGGAGGTGGATGCAGAGGCTATTGTAAACCCGGCAAATAGCTATGGTTGGATGGCTGCAGGGCTTTCAGGGGCCATAAAGAAGGCAGCCGGGGGTGATGTGGAGAAGGAGGCCGTTGATAAGGGTCCGATCGATATAGGGAGCGCCATTATTACAACCGGGGGAAAGACAAGGTTCAAGGCAATTATACACGCCCCTACTATGCGGTCACCCGTTGATAAGATAGGTCCTGAAAACGTCCTTAAGGCAGCATTTGCAGCTTTAAAACTTGCCGATGAGTCGGGTTACTCAACCCTTGCTTTGCCTGGTATGGGTACAGGGATAGGCGGAGTAGACCCGACGGTGGCGGCAAAGACTATGATCAATGTTATAAAATCCTTCCAGCCTACCCATTTAAAGAAGATAATACTGGTCGATATCAGGGATGGCATAGTCGATGCCTGGAAGAAATATGATAACCTCTGGAAGACGTTTGATAATTCAAAAGGCGCCTAGGCATTATCAAATCTAATCTTATTGCTTACCACTTTATAGTCTAAAAATCTTGTTTGATATCCCATTTTAATCTTCATATACTGTGAAGGACTTTTGAGTTTCATTAAGAGGGAAATGTAGGGAACACATCTAAATGACTAAGCGAATTACATGCATCTTTCTCGGCTCCGGCGCAAGCTACGCGTTAGCTGGTATCCCTCTCCAGAATCAGTTTTTATGTTCAGTCTTAAATGAGGAGAGAGCGGAATGGATTGACCATTGCGGTGTAGATAGGGAAATTAAAATCGGTAACAGACGTCTTTCATCCTGGATGCTAGATGTAAGCGATGTTGAACTATGTATGTCTTATCTTCATAACAGGGCCGATTATGCGGATTCTAGTCCTAGTG
>CAYZUL010000049.1:0-21034 GCA_964481895.1 uncultured Nitrospirota bacterium
ATCTGCAGAAGGTAGTTCACAGCGAGCGGATGCGAGCGTTGAGGGGGAGGCTCCAAAGGCTTTGCCTTTGGAGGGGGCGACGCAAGCCCCTTAAAATAGATGAAACCCGATTTTGATATATACCTGATCACTGACCGGACAAAGACAGGCGGGAGGTCCCTAAAGGACATAATAGCCGAGGCGCTAAGGGGTGGCATAAGGGGTGTGCAGCTAAGAGAGAAGGACCTTCCGACAAGAGGACTATTAAGCCTTGCCGCGGAACTCAGGGAAATAACCAGAAAGGCGGGCGCAAGGTTGCTGATAAATGGGCGGATTGATATTTGCCTCGCCGTAGAGGCCGACGGTGTCCAGATAGGAAAGGATAGCATCCCGGCAGATATTGCAAGAGGTATCCTGGGAAGCGATAAGATCATAGGGGTGTCCGCTCACAGCTTATCCGAGGCACTCATGGCCCAGAGCCAGGGGGCGGACTTTATCACATTGGGGCCTATCTACCATACAGAATCAAAGGCACAGTACGGAGCCCCCCTCGGAATAGACATGATAAACAGTGTAAGGGAAAGTATCGAAATACCGATATTCGCCATAGGAGGTATCAGGACTAATAATATAAGGCCCCTGACAGAGGCTGGGGCATACGGCATCGCAATGATATCTGCAATAATATCTGCAGGGGATATCAAAGATGCAGCCATGGAATTCGTCAGCAAGATGAAATCCTTTAAGGAGCGAACAACGTGAGCGAGGGGGGGACAGTCGCTCCCCTGCGATAGAACAGCGAGCGAAGTCGAGCGTAGGGAGGGGGAGGCTCCAAAGGCTTTGCCGGTGGAGGGGGACAGTCGCTCCCCTGCGATTGGGGCGACGCGAGCCCCTTAAAAAAGGAGAATTAAAATGACCATGATTGAAGATGCAAGGGCCGGCAGGATCACCGATGATATGATGCTCGTCTCAAAGGAGGAGGGGCTTCCTGCCGGGAAGATAGCGGAAGGGGTAGGAAGCGGAAAGGTAATAATAACTAAAAACAGACTCCATAAGGGGATCAAGCCCATCGGGATAGGAAGCGGTATGAGGACCAAGGTAAATGCAAATATCGGCACCTCCGGTGATCATCAGTCAATCGAGGAGGAGATAGAAAAATTGAAGGTGGCGACCGAGGCCGGTGCAGATGCGGTAATGGACCTGTCAACAGGGGGGGATCTAAGGGAGATACGCAGGAGGATCCTTTATTCATCTTTAATACCCGTAGGGACTGTCCCGATCTATCAGGCAGCTGTAACAGCCGTAGAGAGACATGGTTTTATAGGTAAGATGAAGGAGGATGAGATATTCGATGCCATTGAGGCTGATGGAGAGCTCGGCGTAGACTTTGTAACCGTACATTGCGGCGTAACCCTGGGGACCCTGGAGAGGTTAAAGAAGGAGGGCAGGATACTGGACGTTGTAAGCCGGGGAGGGGCATTCCTCTTTGAATGGATGATCTACAATGAAAAAGAGAACCCTCTTTACGAAAGATTCGACCGCCTCCTTGAGATTGCGAAAAGGTATGATATGACCCTCTCTTTAGGTGACGGATTAAGACCGGGATGTCTCGCCGATGCCACTGACAGGGCCCAGATCCAGGAGCTGATAGTCCTTGGGGAGCTTACAGAGCGCGCCAGGAAGGAAGGGGTTCAGGTAATGATCGAGGGACCGGGGCACATGCCGATCAATCAGATCGAGATGAATGTCAGGATACAGAAGGAGTTATGCAAAGGCGCGCCATTCTACGTACTAGGTCCCCTTGTAACGGACATAGCGCCGGGATACGATCATATAGTATCTGCCATAGGAGGCGCTGTAGCAGGGGCCGCAGGCGCCGATTTCCTCTGCTATGTAACCCCCTCTGAGCATCTCAGGCTGCCTACAATTGAAGACGTAAGGGAAGGCGTGATAGCGGCAAGGATTGCGGCCCACGCAGCAGATATAGCCAAGGGGATAAATGGCGCCATTGAGCGGGATACGGCACTTGCAAGGTGCCGGAAGCTCCTTGACTGGGAGGGACAGATCAGATTGTCAATTGATCCCGGGAAGGCAAGGAGGATGAGAGAAGAGCGGAAGCCGATTGAGGGTGAGGTATGTACTATGTGCGGGAGCCTTTGTGCAATTAAAGTGGTCAATAAGTATATGAAAAATTAGCCTTCTCTGGCTTAGTTGACCATGTATGGTTTAAGTGTTAGAATCTTATTATGAAGTTTAGGTTCCCCTTTTTTAAGAAAGGAGTTGAGATGGGAGAATCCAAGAAAAACCATGGGCGGTCAAACCTGTTTCGGGATAGCAGGAATAGGTCCTCTGCCAAGAAGGAAGAAGCAGACGACGACCCTCATTCAGATAGCAGGGCAGAGGAATATGAGCGGGAGATAGAAAAACTGCAGATCCAGGTCTGTTCCATGGAAGAAGAGTTGAAACACCTTCATTCCTCAAGGTCTCAACTTGATCAGGCATTCAAACAGAATGAGAGGTTAACTGCCGCACTTATGGAGGCAAAGAACCAGATAGAAATCCTCAGGATTGAGGTGGAAAAGCTTACTGCCCCTCCATCCAGTTATGGGGTATTATCTGATATTAATGATGATGGTACTGCAAGCGTATTTGTATCGGGGAGAAAGATGAAGGTCAGTCTCAGCCCCGACATAAAGATAGCTGACCTGAAAAGGGGTCAGGAACTTATCCTAAATGAGGCACTTAATGTTGTAGAGGCACATGGGTTTGATAAACAGGGTGAGGTTGTTAAATTAAAGGATCTGTTAGGCGAAAAGCGGGCGATCATCTCCCTGAGGACTGATGAGGACAGGGTCGGTCTACTGGCCGAACCGCTGTTAAATGAAAAACTCAGCGTTGGTGATTGCCTCCTCTTTGACCAGCGCACTGGCATCATCCTTGAAAAGATCCCGAAGGCAGATATAGAAGAGGTCGTGCTCGAGGAGATTCCCGATGTAAGCTATGAAGATATAGGGGGACTTGCAAGACAGATTGAGGAGATAAAGGATGCAGTGGAGCTCCCCTTCCTCTATCCGGAGCTTTTTGCAGAACATAAATTACTTCCACCCAAGGGCATCCTCCTCTACGGCCCCCCCGGATGCGGCAAGACCCTTTTGGCAAAGGCTGTTGCCAACTCCATCGCAAAGAAGCTCGAGGGCAGGACGCAAAAGGATGTGAAGAGTTTTTTCCTCCATGTAAAAGGACCGGAACTCTTAAACAAGTATGTGGGTGAATCCGAGAGGCAGATCAGGGAGGTCTTCAAAAAGGCAAAGGAGAAGGCAGAGGAGGGGATGCCTGTGGTTGTCTTCTTTGACGAAATGGATGCCCTGTTCCGGATGAGAGGTTCCGGCATCTCATCAGATATAGAGTCAACCATAGTACCGCAATTCCTATCGGAGATAGACGGCGTTGAGGGCTTGCGGAATGTTATAGTGATAGGCGCAAGCAACAGGCAGGACCTGATAGATCCTGCCATCCTCAGGCCGGGAAGGCTTGACATAAAGATCAAGATCGACAGGCCTGATATCGAGGCGGCAAAGGATATATTCTCCAAGTATCTCACCACCGACCTTCCCTATCATCCGGATGAGATGGCAAAGGAATCTAATGATAAGGAAAAGGTCGTTAACCGGCTGATCCGGGAAACAATTGATCGGGTATACAGCTTAAGTGACGAAAACCGTTTCCTTGAGGTCACCTATGCAAACGGCGAAAAAGAGGTATTCTACTTCAAGGATTTTGTGAGCGGCGCCCTAATTGGAGGGATCACATCAAGGGCCAAAAAATACGCCATAAAGAGGGCTATCGCCAACAAGGAGAAGGGGATAAAGGAAGAAGACCTCTCGCAGGCAATAAGGGAGGAGTACAAAGAGAGCGAAGACCTTCCCAACACAACTAATCCGGATGACTGGGCAAAGATTGCAGGAAGGAAGGGTGAGAAAATCATACATGTCCGCACGATCGGCCATAAGGGGGGCGAGGCCAGGAAGATCGAAACAATCACAACAGGCCATTACCTCTAAATTGTTTCTCCTATTATATTTGAGATGATGTTAAACAGGATCATAGGTACTGAGACAGAATTTGGGATCGCTGTTAAGGACTCAGATTCCAGTGACCCGGTTTCCAACTCTATGCTCCTGATAAATAATTACCCCTATAGCCTCTCATCCAAGGTCCTTTGGGATTATGAGAACGAGAATCCCCTGCTTGATATGAGGGGATATGAGGTTGAAGGGGAGAGGGAAAGACCGGGTACGGAATATAACAGGCTCTTAAACAAGCTCCTTCCCAACGGCGGAAGACTATATGTCGATGGTGCACATCCGGAATACTCTACACCGGAATGTACTAATGCCAGGGACCTTGTAATATACGAGAAGGCAGGGGAGAGGATCATGAATCAGTGCCAGAGGCTCGCCTGCCGGGCTAAGGGAGGAGAAAAGATCTTTGTTTATAAGAATAATACTGATGGGAAGGGGAACAGCTACGGTTATCACGAAAACTACCTCGTATCAAGAGCGGTCCCGTTTTCACAGATCATAAGTTTCCTTGTCCCATTCCTTGTTACGCGCCAGATATATGCAGGGGCCGGCAAGGTCGGGTCAGAAAGCAGGGAAGGGAAGGTATCATATCAGATTTCCCAACGGGCCGATTTCTTTGAGGCCCTTGTTGATTTAAACACAATGGTGAAGAGGCCAATAATAAACACGAGAGACGAACCCCACGCCGATAGAAATAAATACAGGAGGCTCCATATAATTGTCGGCGATGCAAATATGTCTGAATATACAACCTTCCTGAAGGTCGGGGTAACCTCAATTCTAGTATCTTTGATGGAGGAGGGACTAAGCTTAGCAGGCATGGAACTCGATGACCCTGTATCGGCAATTAAGGAGATATCAAGGGACACTACATTAAAAAAGCGGGTCAGGATGGCAGATGGAAGGGAGTTTACTGCCGTTGAGATCCAGCAGGAATACCTGGAAAGGGCCCATGGGTTTCTAGCCGACAGGGAGATAGATCCAATATCAAAAGAGATATTCAAGAGGTGGGAATATGTCTTAGGGGGACTGGCGAAAGACCCGATGTTGCTGTCGCGTGAGATAGACTGGATAATAAAGAAGGAACTTCTCTTGTCATACATGGAAAAAAAGGGGGTTAACTGGACAGATTCGAGGATCGCCATGATGGATCTCCAGTATCATGATATAAGGGAGGATAAAGGGCTTTACTATGCCCTTGAAAAAGATGGTTATGTCGAGAGGGTAGTAAGTGCAAGTGATATAGCAGTAGGCGAAGAGTCGCCTCCTGCTGATACAAGGGCCTATTTCAGGGGAATGTGCCTTAAAAAATTTCCTAAGGATATCTATGCGGCAAGCTGGAGTTCTATCCTTTTTGAGGCAGGGGATTCAACCATTAAAAGGGTCCCCCTCATGGAACCCTTAAAGGGAACGGAGGCCCTGACAAAGGGGATTATTGAAGGTTCTTCAACCGTTGAGGAGCTTCTGGCCAGGCTGGCCACTTAAAAGGGGGTGAAGGAAATTGGCACAGGAAAAAAAGAGGGAGAAGAAGAAAGAACCCGGGAAAAAAGAGGGCGAGGCAAGTCCGGCCCCCAAGATAGCGGAAAAGGGCAAAAAGATCAAAGAGGATCTGGACAAGCTGGTTGATAAGATAGACGATGTCCTTGAAGAGAATGCTGAAGAATTTGTTAAGAACTATGTGCAAAAAGGAGGAGAGTAAGGGATGCCCTTCAGATTAGATCAGCCCGATTCCAGTTTTTATGACATGCTAAACCAGGGATGGCCAAACCTGGGCAAACCCTTTCCCGGAGGGCCCGTAGAAGATCAGGGAAAGACGCTGCCTTTTGTCCCACACGGGACTACCGTACTGGCCTTACGATACAGGGATGGTGTAGTTATGGCCGGAGACAGGATGGCCACAGAGGGGTATCAGGTCTCGGCAAGGAGGATCGAAAAGGTTTATAGGGCCGATGAATTCTCTGCCATTGCCATTTCCGGTGCAGCAGGGCCCTCTGTAGAGATGGCCAGGCTTTTCCAGGTGGAACTTGAACATTATGAAAAACTGGAGGGGTTCTCGCTTTCAACAGAGGGAAAGGCAAACAAGCTCTCCCAGATGATTAAGGGTAATCTGCCTATGGCCCTGCAGGGGCTTGTAGTCATACCTATATTTGCCGGTTACGACCTCAGGAAAAAGGAGGGAAGGATATATAAGTATGATGTTACAGGCGGCCGTTATGAAGAGATCGACTATTATGCAACAGGGTCAGGAGGTAAGGACGCAAGAAATACGATGAAGAAATACTACAAAAAGGATCTCCCTGAGGATGAGGCGTTTAAGATTGCACTCGAGGCGCTGTACGATGCCTCCGAAGAGGACATCGGCACAGGGGGTCCTGATATGATCAGGGAGATATATCCCACAGTAAAGTTTATGACAGATAAAGGCATCACTGAGGTCGATGATGCCCGGATAAAGGAGACCTATTCGTTGATACTCGGGTCAAGAAAAAAGAATGCCGCCCCATAGGTTATTAAGGAGGTAGAGATGCCGCTTCCATATTATGTGTCTCCGGAACTGATGATGGCTGATAAGGCCGAATATGCAAAAAAGGGGATTGCGAGGGGAAGATCTATAGTCGTAATGGAATATCAGGATGGTATCCTCCTCCTGGCGGACAACCAGAGCGCCTCGCTGAATAAGATATCTGAGATCTATGATAATATCGCCTTTGCAGGCGCAGGAAGATATAGCGAGTTTGAAACCCTAAGGAAGGCGGGGATAAGACATGCAGACCTGAAGGGGTATCTCTACAGCCGGGAAGACGTAACTGCAAAATCACTGGCAAATGCCTATTCCCAAAGCCTTGGTACCATATTCAGCCAGGAGGCAAAACCGCTCGAGATCGAGATAGTAGTTGTGGAGGTAGGAAGGGAGAGCGATCTTAATGAGATGTACAGGATATCCTTTGATGGAAGTATCTATGACGAGAAGGGTTTTGCCGCAATTGGAGGAAAGGCCGAGGCCATAAATATATTCATAAAGGAACGGTACAATAAGGGCCTGCCCGACCTGAAGGAGTCGATCACCATATCAAAAGAGGCCATAGAGACTGTAACCAACCAGAAGGTCATGCCCCAGGGACTTGAGGTCGCTATCCTCGACAGGAGGCGATCGGGGAGGAGATTTAAGAGGGTCTTGGCCCCTGAGTTAAAAGAGATCCTCGGGTAGTTTTTATATGAGACCTCGCATATACGGTCTTGAAAACGAATATGGATTGATATTTTCGCCAAATGGCCGGGTATATCTGCCAATGGAGAAGATACTCGGATATATATTTGAAGGTCTCATCCCAAACAGCTGGCCGTCAAATGCCTTTCTAACAAACGGGGCAAGGCTTTATCAGGATACCGGATGCCATCCTGAATATTCCACACCAGAATGCGACAATATTAAGGACCTTGTAGCCTACGACAAGGCAGGAGAGAGGCTCCTTGAGCAGTGCCTGCCTGCTGCCGAGGAGAGACTGAAAGAGGAGGGCCTGACAGGAAGCATCCACATCTTTAAAAATAATACCGATTCGATGGGGAACACATACGGCTGTCATGAGAATTATCTCATGAAGAGGGATCTTGACTTCTGGCGGATCACTGAACAGTTAATACCCTTCTTTGTGACCAGACAGATTTATACGGGCGCAGGTAAGGCGCTGAAGGTCTCGGGAAAGACCCATTACTTTATATCCCAGCGGGCGCAGCACATCCATGAAAAGACCTCTTCCTCTACAACATCATCAAGGTCAATAATTAATACAAGGGACGAGCCCCATGCCGATGCGGAAAAATACAGGAGGCTCCATATAATAGTAGGTGATTCCAATATGTCGGAACTCACTACCTACCTTAAGGTAGGGACTACTGCTGTAGTTCTCTCTATGATAGAGGACGGGTTCATCATTCCCAAGATTGAACTCGAAGACCCTGTTAAGGCCATAAGGGAGATCTCGAAGGATCCAAGCCTCAAGAAAAAGGTAAAGCTGGAGGATGGAAGAGAACTTACTGCAATTGAGATACAGTACGAATATGTGGAAAAAGCCCATGAATATTTAGACCTCGTAGGGGCTGACCCTGTTGTCCTCGATATACTTGAGAGGTGGGAAGGCCTGCTCGGAAGGCTTTTGGAAGATCCCATGCAGCTCTCAAAAGAGATCGACTGGGTCATAAAAAAGGAGGTGATGGACTCCTACATGGAGAGGAAAGGGTGCGGCTGGGACGATCCTAGGGTACAGCTTATTGACCTCCAGTATCATGACGTTAATCAGACGAGGGGGCTCTATTATCTCCTCCTGAAAGAAAAAATGCTCGATAGGATTGTTTCGGATGCTGACATCCTGATGGCTATGACAGTCCCGCCCCAGACAACCAGGGCAAAGGTGAGGGGTGATTTTATAAAGTTTGCAAGGGAGAAGAACAGGTCATATACTGTGGACTGGACTTATCTTAAGTTAAACGGATACTGGGAAGAGACTATCCTTTGCATGGATCCGTTTCTCTCCACAAACAAGAAGGTAGAGGAGCTCATCCTCTCTTCAAGCTATTTAAGGATCTTCAGATAGAGATGTCGTCAAGAATTCCCCTTTTTTATAAAATCTGCCTATCATTACTATTGGTCTTTTCTCTATGTCCCCCCTTATTTGCCAAAGAGAAGGAACAGCCGCCGATTAAGGCAGCACAAGGGGAGGCATTTATCTTTAAACTTGCTCCAGGGCAGGATACAACTGCAATAAAGGGTTCTCTCCTCGGAAGGGAGGTCCCCTTCTTCGAACTTGAAGAAGGGCTATATGGCGCACTTATAGGCATAGACATGGAGGATGCTGCAGGGATACATCAGTTAAGGGTTGAGATCTCAAAAAGAGATGGGCACGCCTTAAATAAGACCTATCCCATTAAGGTAATGCCCGGGAAGTTCAAGATCGAGGATCTCACTATGCCCAAGGATATGGTCGACCTTGACGACGAGTCATTGAAGCGGGTCGCAATTGAGAAAACAAAGACCATGGAGATATTATCAAAAATAACAGCAGAGAGGTTCTGGAAGGGAGCGTTCATCATGCCTGCCGAGGGGAAACTGATTGAAAACTTCGGATCCAGGAGGAGATTAAACGGACAGGCAAGGTCACCCCATAACGGGATAGATATCTCCGCTCCAACAGGAACAGAGATCCATGCAGGCAATGACGGCACAGTGGTTTTGGCGGATGATCTCTTCTTTGGAGGAAAATCGATATATATCGACCATGGGCTCGGCGCCTACACATTCTATTCCCACCTCTCTCAAATCAATGTCTCTTTAGGGGACAAGGTAAGGAGGGGAGACCTAATAGGCCTGGTAGGGAGTTCCGGCAGGGCCACAGGGCCGCATCTCCATTGGGGGATGAAGATAAATGGGGCAAGGATTAATCCCCTTTCCGTAACAAAGGCCCTGAAGGAGTGAGGATAGCCCTAACCATAGCCGGCTCTGACCCATCGGGCGGGGCGGGGATTCAGGCCGACATCAAGACCTTCATGCGCTTTGGCATACATGGTCTCTCAGCCATAACATCCATCGCAATCCAGAATAGCAGCGGTGTAAAAAGGGTCGCTGACCTCAAGAATCATCTGCTGGAGGAACAGCTCGATGTCCTCTTCTCCGATTTTTATATCAATGCGGTAAAGACCGGAATGCTTTATAGTAAAGAAAACATATTGACTGTCGAGCGTGCCCTGGCAAAGAATAATGTTGCTCAATATATCCTTGATCCGATCATCATCTCATCAAGCGGTTTCCCCCTCATAGTCCCTGACGGGATTTCATTAATGAAAGAGAGGCTTTTCCCCCTTGCAACACTTGTCACGCCTAATCTTAAGGAGGCAGAGGCCCTGTCAGGCCTTTCTATATCCAATGAAGAGGATCTGCAAATTGCAGCAGAGAAGATCTGTACCCAGGGGCCGAAGTCGGTTCTTATAAAGGGTCTTGTTGTGGGCAGAGAGAGGATAGTCGACCTCCTCTATTCTGACAAGGGGGCCATCAGGTTTGAGTCTGAATGGTTAGAAGGCAGAAACATTCATGGCGCCGGCTGCATCCTTTCGGCAGCCATAACAGCCTCTCTTGCCTCCGGGAAAGAGGTTCGTGACGCAGTGGAGATCGCCAGATCCTATGTCCTCGAAAGGATCAGATCTCCTCTTGGGCCCGGTAAGGGGGAGGGCTTTTTATATTTGACATAAGATCTCTTTTGTAGTATAGATTTTTGAAAAATGGGGGGGATGATATGCTGAAATATATTATAGCTATAATGCCTGTCTTATTTTTCCTGATGGGGACCCATCCCGGTTTTGCCCTCGAGAATGAGGCCCTTTTAACCGGCGTTTACGTTTCGGCCAGGGTCACATTTGACAGCAACAGCAAGATCTATCAATACGAATATACGCTCTCCAATGGAAAGGAGAGCAAGGGAAGGATCGATAGCTTTATTGTGACCATCAGGACTCCTGACGGGGGCGAAAGGCTCTCCGATGAGTATCTCTTGAAAAAAGGACCTGATCCCGTAGCCTCATACCCGGACGAGCTTCGTGCCGCAATGGAGAGGTTCCGGGAGATGCTTCCTCCTGTTGTCCCTGTATCCCTGACATCCCCTACTGCCTGGATTTCCATTACAATTGGAAATGCGAGATGGGGGAGTGATGAGGCGACTATAGGCCCCGGAGAGATGCTCTCCGGTTTTGCTATAGAAAGTCCGGGACTTCCAACAATAAGGGAATTCCATGCTGACCCGAAGGTTGATAATCCCCCGGCAGGGAGGGACTTGATATTCCAGGGCAAGACCATAGGTCCAACAGCGCCTCCTTCGGCAATGGTCTATACGGAATTCATCGAAGGCCTGTCCTCTATGGGGAGGGAGGCCCATAAGCTTGGATGGATCAAAGAGGGCGGCTTCCTTAAGGGCCTTGAAGCGGATCTTAAAAAGGCAAACGATGCCATAGAGATATTCAAGATGGGGGTCGCAAAGGATGCGATATCATCGTTATTAGCCAAGGTGGAGGCCGCAAAAGAAGAGGGCCTCTCTCCGGAAGGGTATGCACTTCTTAAATATAACCTGCAATATCTACTGAAGAAGATATAAAGGCGATTTGTTGCTTTAAGTGTTTTGAGATAGTCTCTTTGATATGGTGAAGTTCTGTTATCAGCTTCTTCTTTGACCAGTTGTCATAGTTAAATATTCCTCGCCATTTTCTATTTGATTTGGGTTCCTTGTTTAATGTGAAAGCTAATTTTATTTTTCTTGCAGAACTTAATTACCGACGAAGCAAGGCTATTATAAAATTCCTTGGTATATTTAAATTCAGAGGTCTTAACATTATAATTTAATTTACCAAAAACAATTTTATCCACAAAAGAGACTGCTTCTAATATCTTCATCAAGTCTTGTTTTATTAAATTAGGCGTAGGATAAGGTTCCATACTTACCCAAGTCTTGAAACCTCTTTCATGCAAAAATTTAAGCGATCTAATTCTATCCGCGAAGGTAGCAGAGTTAGGCTCGAATACTTCTCGAAAATTTTCATCTAAAGATACTAAAGTGATCCCATATTCATTATTTTGGCTTAATCCATCTCTGTCGGCAAGTTCTTTTGGATAAACCCCTTTTGTCAGGGCGGAACAGCGAATTCCATTCATATTTAATTTATCAATTATATTTACGCTGAGCTCACATATTTCCTGCTGGTTAAACATAAAAGGATCAGTAGAAAAGCACATATGAACATAATTTATCTTGTCTTTATATTTTCTAATTTCTTGATCTAAAAGCTCTAATGCATTAGAAACAATTTTGGGCTTACACCATTCTTCATAGGTCTTAATAATGCCACACCTTTTTTTCATCATAAAAGCATAGCAGGGATATTTGCAGCCATGGGAACAACCTTCTACATGGTTCAAACAAAAATCAGCATATTCAACGTTACTTTTATAAAGTAAAGACTTTCGTACAATATTCTTCATTTTAAAAAAGTTGTTTGTCCTCCTGGATCTTGTCTGATTACACTATGCCATATTTCCTGTGCTAATTTGTGTTTTGCCGCAAGAACTAAAACATATAAATCTACATCCCTTGTATTTTTTACACGCACAGCTGGCAATCCAGAATAAATGTTTTCATCTGAAGAAATCAACCTTAACCCTTCCTCCGGATATCCGATACTTTTAAGTTGCTCCTTAAATGTATCGATTAAAACAGAATAAATATTTATGCCTGATTTACCTTGAATCCTCCCACGCCATCCATCAGTTCCAAGAAAATCATCTAATATAGTGTTTCTATTTTTAATCCATGTTTTTAAATTTCTCTTTATGGCGCCTATAGGGAAGTGGATCATCATGTCGATTCTTTTTAGTGTTGCCAAATGGCGGAGCGTTTTGAATTTTAATCCCTCTGGCCCAAAGGGGTCAATAAATGCAAAATGGTATCTGTAAGGTTTTTGTATTAATATATTCAATAGAGTTTCCTCTATCAATATATTTGAGTCTTCACACATTACTGAACAATCAGATCTTTTACCGATCCTTTCTTTAAGGGCATCAACATTAGCTTTGCTGATATCAAAATAAAAATACTCATTAAAGGGCGCTTCTTCTCTATTTAAAGCCCTCATTCCGCCACTAAGAATCTCTCTCTGAACATCCCTTATAATACATTTTCCAGGTCCTGCAAATAAATCTATAAAAACTGCATTGCCTTTTTCTGAAAACCGCCTTCTTGCCTCTCGGGTCGCATTTAAGTACTTTTCTAAATAGAAGTATTTATCTTCAACCCAAGGGCCTACGCACTGGACAGGTAGATTATCTCCTCCTGGAATTTTACAATTCCCAATATTATCTTTACACAAATCAGACTGACAGTTTCGCATGGCTATATTCTAGACTGCATATTTTTTTAAGTATAACCGATTGTATAAAATAAAGGAATATTTCGTCTATTGCTCTTTACTGCTCTATTCACAGGGAGAACGACAAATGGCATATTCAATTGATAGATTCAACAATTGCTTATGGTTAGTGGTTATATTACTGTCTTGTATTTCCCTTTAAAGTTATTTATAGTATCCTAAATAAGGAAAAGACCGGATAATGCTGAAGGCCTATCTTAAAAGAATCTTCGAAACGACCTGGCAAGGTGATGCACGCGAAGAAAGTTACTATTCCAGTCTTGAATCGCTCTTTAAGAAGTATGCCGATCAAGTACATAAAAAGAATATACATATTACTACACTCCCGAAGAAGACCGAGGCGGGAAATCCTGACTTTCGTATTTGGGATGGAAAACAGAATATAGTAGGCTATATAGAAGCCAAGGAGCCAACCCAAGATCGCCTTGATCTCATTGAGAACAGCGAGCAGCTAAAACGCTATCGCCACACATTCCCGAATCTTATATTAACCAATTTTTTTGAATTCAGGCTTTACCGTAATGGCGAGCTTGTTGATAAGGTGCAGGTAGCCAGACCTTTTATCGTACACGAGCTTAAAACGATCCCGCCTGTAGAAAAGGGGACAGAGTTTCTTGGCCTCTTAGAAAAATTCTTTTCATTCTCGCTTCCTAAATCCTATTCAGCCAAAACGCTCGCCATTGAACTGGCTAAGAGGACGCGCTTTTTAAAAGATCAGGTAATAGCTGAGGAGTTGAAAGAAGAATCAGAAAAGGGAAGCGGCGATATTTTAGGTTTTTATGAAGCATTTCAAAAATATCTCATTAATGGATTAACAAAGGATGACTTTGCTGATCTTTATGCCCAGACGATAACCTATGGCCTCTTTGCGGCAAGGACTCGATCAAAGAATGGGTTTAATCGGAAATTGGCCTATGACAATATCCCTCCGACAATAGGCATCCTTAGGGATGTATTCAGGTTTATTTCATTGGGGGATCTGCCTCCATCTATGGAGTGGATCGTAGATGACATCTCGCAGGTCCTGGCTGTTGCCGATGCGAACCAAATTCTACATAAATATTTCCATGAGGGAAAAGGGAGAGATCCTATCATCCATTTTTATGAGACCTTTCTTGCTGAATATGACCCAGCAGAGCGGGAGCGGCGAGGCGTTTACTATACACCGGAGCCGGTTGTTTCGTATATAGTCCGTTCACTACATTCGATCTTGAAAGAATATTTTGACCGGCCGGATGGCTTTGCCACCACCTCAGTTACAGTACTCGATCCTGCTGCTGGAACGCTTACTTTTTTAGCAGAGGCATCCAAATTGGCAGTTGCTGAGTTTAGGGATAAGTATGGAGAAGGTGGTAAGGAGGCATTTATCAAAGATTATATCCTTAAAAACTTTTATGCCTTTGAGCTGATGATGGCCCCATATGCCGTGGGACATCTTAAGATGTCGTTTCTCCTTGAAGAGTTGGGTTATAAGCTTAAGAAAGAAGATCGGTTCAAACTCTACCTCACCAATACCTTGGAGATGGAAGAATTAGAGCAATCGAAGCTGCCGGGAATGTCCTCCTTAGCAGAAGAATCCCACTTAGCCGGCAAGGTGAAAAAAGAGACGCCGATCCTGGTGATCCTTGGCAATCCACCTTATTCAGGACATTCTACTAACATCGGCGATTGGATTTCAAAGGAAATTAAGACCTATTATCAGGTAGATGGAAAACCACTCGGTGAGAAGAATCCCAAATGGCTTCAGGATGACTATGTTAAATTTATCCGGTTTGCCCAATGGAAGATCGATCAAGTGGGCGAAGGAGTCCTCGGTTTTATCACCAACCACAGTTATCTCGATAACCCCACCTTCCGGGGGATGCGGCAATCGTTGATGAGCAGCTTTGACCATATTTATCTCCTTGATCTTCATGGAAACAGCCTGAAGAAAGAAAAGTGCCCTGATGGAAGCAAGGACGAGAATGTCTTCGATATCCAGCAAGGGGTAGCCATTGGTCTATTCGTCAAGAAGGAAGGCTTGGAGAAAAAAGTGGTCCATGCGGAGCAGTGGGGGCTTCGGGAAAAGAAGTATGATTGGCTGCTCCGTAATGACATCAAAGCAACAGAGTGGATGCCGATCAAGCCGAAATCAGAGTTTTATCTGTTTGTACCGAGAGATGAAGCGACCCTCGATCAGTACTACCGGTATTCAAAGGTCACCGAGATATTTCCATTGCATGGCGTTGGTATGACAACAGCCAGAGATGAATTTGTACTCGATTTCAATAAACACAATCTTCTAAATCGAATCCGACTATTTAAAAACAGTAAAGATGACGATGAGGGATTACATACATCATTCAGCATCAACAAGAAAAAAGGCTGGTCTATCCGTAAGGCATGGAATATGTTGCAAGAAATTTCCGATAGCGAACTAGAGCAGTTTATCTTGCCTGTTCTTTATAGGCCCTTTGATGTCCGATGGATTTTTTATCATGATGCTGTGGTATGGAGGACTGTGAAAAGGGTGATGAGTCACATGATGCCGGAGAATATTGGATTAATATCAGCACGGTGCAATAAATCTTCTGTAATGGACCATTTCTTTTGTTCAGAGACTCTAATGGAGACCAAATGCGGTGAATCCACTACCCAATCATATCTTTTTCCTCTTTATCTCTACCCCGCTTCCGATAAAAAGGATCTATTTACCGACACAGCGCCGCATCAAAAGATCCCGAATATCAACCCTGACCTGCTTGCAGCCCTATCAACAGCCTACGGCAAGAAACCATCCCCGGAGGAAATCTTCTACTACATCTACGCCGTTCTCTATTTCAACACCTATCGGACCCAATATGCCGAGTTCTTGAAAACTGACTTTCCTCGGGTGCCATTCACCAAAAACCATGAGCTATTTGTTGAGATGGGCGAATACGGAAAGCGTTTAGTCGATTTGCATCTTCTCAAATCTCCTGACCTTGATCCTCCCGGCATCAGATTCCAGGGAAAAGACGACAACAGGGTGGAGAAACCACGTTACATAGAAACAGGGCAACGGGTTTACATCAACGCCAATCAATACTTTGAAGGGATAGAAGAAGCTGTTTGGGAATACCAGATCGGCGGATATCAGGTGTTAGACAAGTGGCTGAAGGACAGAAAGAAACGGATCTTAAGTCTTGAAGATATTCAACATTACTGCCGAGTGGCCACTGCGCTGAAAAAGACAATGGAGGTTCAAGGGAAGATTGATATGATATACACACAGATTGAAGATAAAGCCATTTCAATCGTTGGCCATTTAACAAACGAAGGGCCAAGGTGATGCCGACAAGTTTTGAAGCCTTACAAGTAATCTTGTACCTTTTGCCAGGGTTCGTGACCCTAAGGGTTAAAGAACTGTTAAGTTTCCCGAACAAGATGAGTGACATAAGCCGTACTATTGACGGAGTAGCCCTGACATTTTTAAATTTGTCTATTTTCTTTGCGATCAGGCTATTGGCACCGGACATATTATTATTTATAAAATATCTTGATATTATCATTCTTTTTTTAATTGCGGTTATTCTTGGTGTAATTCTTGGCAGTAATTATCTGACCTCTAAATTTTACTCATTGTTGCAGCTACTCAGATTAACAAATATGACAGGCCGCATAGATGCCTGGAGTGATGCCTTTAATAACATTAGGGGTATCTATGTGAAGGTATACCTGGCTGACGGTCTAAAATATATTGGTTGGCCGAAATATTACTCTGATGATCCAGAAGTTAAAGAGTTATTTTTAGCTGATGCTTATTTTATTAGCAATACAGAATCTACCAAAATCGAAGGCCCAGGAGTACTTATACCAGCAACAAGTGATATTATTGCAATTGAATTCTTAGATCCGATACAAAAAATGGAGGAGAAAACATGAGCGAGAAAAAGGAGAATCTCAAGAGAGGTATGGGTCAAGAACCGAAAGGCAGCGTTCCATTACCTAGTCAAGATAAGACATATAGCAAAGGTGATGAACCTGGAGGTCGTGCACCAACCCCAAAACCACAAGATAATAAGTCAGAAAATGGAGGAAAAAAGTAAATTATCCAAGCAACGGATTGAGGCTATGATATCGACTATATAGCGTTAGTATGGTATAAATTTGCTTTAGTAGGAAAAGGAAAGGAGCAATGAGTAAGACAACTCAAGAAATACTTATTAAACTGAAAGTAGCGCTTACAAATATCTACGGAAAACAACTGGAGGGATTGTATCTTTATGGCTCTTATGCCAGGGGTGAGGAGAGACCTGGCTCAGATCTTGATGTCGCAATGATCTTGGATAATTTTGAACGTCCCTGGTTCGAAATTCAGAAGACCGGTCAGTTAGTATCTGAACTTTCTTTAGAGTACGATATAACCATCTCTCTTATACCCCTGCGCGCTTCAGATTGGAAAGAAAAACAGAAGTCGTTGGTACGAAACATCCATCGCGAAGGTGTGGCCGTCAGATGAATGCACAGACCAAGGCTTATCTGGAAAAGGCAAGGGAAAATATTCAAGCCTGCACAGATCTGGTCCGGGACGGACACTTTGAGATAGCAGCATCAAGAGCATACTATGCCATGTTCTATACGGCAGAAGCCCTACTTGCTGAAGAAGGGAAAGAGTTTTCATCCCATGGCGCTGTCCATGGGGCATTTGGAAACCTGTTTGCTAAAGCCGGCAGATTGGATGCCAAGTTTCACCGATATCTAATCGACGCATATCGTGAAAGGCAGGCTGCCGATTACGATGCTCCGGCTGAAGTTGGTTTGGAGGAGGCTAAGACTCTTGCAAGCCAGGCAAGGGAATTTCTGGAAGCATCGGAAGACTTGCTGGGACAATAAAGTGGAATATTCTAAGATCTATAAGGAGCCCTCGGAACAAGGAGGTTCAGGCCATCCTTAAAAAGAGATATCTTAAGAGGGGTCGTCCCTATCACCTCGCCATCTACATGGACAGGAATAGGATCGACGGATTCCACATATATCTCACTTCCCCTGATATATTTGATCTCCTCTGAGTCAATCGGATTTCCATTCAACACAGAAAGCCAGTATTTCAAAAAGGGTATGGTCTTGACATGCTTGAAAAGGCATAAAAGAAGTGATGGATCATTAAGGGAGATAGGATCAGCAAATCTAAACCTTCCAGCATTAGATTTTACTACAAGTCCATACTCGCCTGTATGCTCCTGCCCATCAATTACAAATTTTATCTTTGCGTGATTGTAGAGGTAAAGTTCCTCGATTCCGGCAATGATATAGGGGATGACACCAAGCCTCCTCTTCAGCCCTTTATAGCTCCTGTCAACCCTCTCCATCATCAGGGCATCAAAGCCTATACCGGCCCCGACTATAAAATATCTTCCATTTGCAATACCGAGATGGATCTTCCTTGAAGTGGTGTTGGCGAGCATTGATGCGGCCCTGACAGGGTTTAATGAAAGACCTATTTCCCTGGCAAGGGCATTCCCCGTGCCCATCGGGATTATCCCAAGGATAGATTTGGAACCGGCCATCCCGTTTATCGCCTCGTTTATAGTCCCATCCCCGCCTGCCGCTATAATAGTCCTGTATCCATCGGATACGGCCTGCCTGCTTATGGCTGTTGCATCGCCCGGCCCCTTTGTGTAAGTCAGTTCCATTCCTGGAAATATCTCTTTCAGTCTCCTTACTACCTTATTAAGGCTCCGCCCCTTCCATCCTGTTCCTGCCATGGGATTAGCTATGAGAAGGGTCTTATCCATTATTTGATGCGTTTATAAATCATCCACCAAAATCTCGTTATGGGATCCAGTTTTTCCTGCCCTGTATTCTTTTCTTGCCTCGCGTATACTTCTTGGGTAATCAGGAGATGTAGACGATATCCCCCAGGAATAGACTCCCGTGAGGCTATCAATAATTGCCGTCGCTATAGAATCTTCAAAATACTCTATACCGATTGTCTATGCTCGGCAAGGGCATCAAGATCACCAGGCCATTTTGTCATCCGGTTCTCCATCTCTTCTTGTGTGTAAACCCTTCCCTCTTCCGCATCCTTCAGTCCACGTTCAATTTTTTGAAGGACATAAAGGTGATACTGAACATCCTCCAATGAACAATCATCCGGTAAGCGGGCAAGAAGGTTGTTAACCTCTTGTTTTGCTGTCGGCATATCTTTGTCCTCCCCGTATTATGAATACTAATAATTATACCATTTATTGACAACGAATTGCAGATATTAAGGGACTCAAAGCAGGTATTCGTCTTTTGAGATTATTATGTTCTTATATCTGTCCTGCCAGAAATGCCCGATATGACTGTATTTGCGCTTATAATGCTGGGCATAAGCAAGGTTGATTCCTTTCATTATCTCAGATAAGCTCCCTCCTTCTTCTGACGGCTCAATGACCAGATGCACATGGTCTGTCATCATAACGTAGTAATACAGATTGAAATGGTATTTCTCTTTATAACGAATGAGTAGATCAAGATTTCTTCTAAAAACCTCCTCATCCTCAAATACGTCCTGACGGTTGTTCCCTCGTGTCAGTATATGATAGATATGCTCTTTTGGAGCTACTCTTGCTGTCCTGGACATGTTTAGAATATATCCTATCCTGCCTCTTGTGTCAATTAACGAGAACCGTCCCCGTTAGTTCTATTTCACGTATGGCCCCATCCGGATAGATAAATCTGGAACGATACAATAGCCTGGCAGGCATATGGTGCTTTATACCATATGGTATTTATGGTGTCAAGAATATCCACTTATTATTTTCCAGCCTTCTCCATCAACCAGCAGAGCGCTGCTCAATGATAAGGCAAAGGGACAAGGGACAATGACAGGCTCTGTGTCCCTTGTCCCTAATTATCGCTATTTAGGCCTTAGATCCGCCTGAGGCGGATTTGTTGGAGTGTGAGCCTGCCGCTTATTCCCACACCTCTAATCGGATGGGCTTAATGGTGGAGATGATTTGGAAGTCCTTGCTGTTCCAGGTGACCAACGTTGCCCGATCCGCCGGCAGCAGAGCGCGATTAGAATATCGTTGATAAGGGCAAAGCGCTTGGTCCTAAGTGAGGGATGTCTTATCGAAATCCTGAGTCCTACAATCCCGGCCTCCTCCCAATCTTGATACAGCGGGTTTAAATTAACGAGAACCGTCCCCTTTACTTTCCGGGTCAGTTTTTTCTCTTGACAGGGTGCCTTTTAATGGGTGGGCGTCCCCTTTAGTCTCATTAAAGCGTAAGAAGTTTGCAGCTTAATTAGAAATCATGAAAACTATTGAGAATAAAGCCTTTGAGAGAATTTGCAAAAAAGATTTGACAGTATCCTTTTTTTGACAGGGTACCTTTTAATGGGTGACCCCCTTAGTCCTTTTCTTTTGCCGTCCGTGCTGACCCCATTGTTGTACCCGTTTATGCTCAGGCCGACTCAAACATTTCTGAAAGTGAAGTACTCGAGAGGATAGGCCTATTACCTTCTTGAGAAGAAGTATAATAACAATACTTCCCTGTTCTTAAATCTGCAGCTGTCACAATTGAAAGATCAGGGATATCAATATTTGTTATTTTCTTAAAATTATCTCTAATGCTGCGGTTTGGTGCAGCTGATTCGGCAACTAGCCTTAATCGGCTTATTGCGTGACGAACACAATTATCCAATCCAAAACCGAAAGCGAGAACATGCGCTATGTCCTCAGATATCGTTCTTTCTTGTATTATTTGGTCTAACTGTCTAAATGTAAATGGTTCTTCATTTCCCTTTGCCTTCTCAATATCCACAGCGGCCTTTAATAAATTCTTTTCCGTGACACCCCACTCTTTTAATAACTCTTCGTTTATACCGCCATTGATTCTCCTCCCACCAGCGAAATTATGATGTTTACCACATCCAATAAGATCTAGAACTTGAACCTTATTTCTATGTGTTACAAAAGGGCTTAGAGTACGTTGGAAATCTATATAATTGAGATCTTGTCAATAGGTGTGGAAATAGCATTTAGGCAGCCATCCTTTCTGAC
>CAYZUL010000050.1:0-3687 GCA_964481895.1 uncultured Nitrospirota bacterium
GCTTTTATTCCCCTTTGCATATATCACATGAAAATTCTGGGGAAAGTCCACATAAATGAATCCTTGACTTTTAATCATTTATAATTTATAAGAGACTAAACGGAGGGCAATATGCCAAAGGGACGTCAAGTAGACAGGACATTAAGAAAAAAACATCGTAAGAAGGAAAAAGCGCTAAAGGCAAAAAGAAAGGCCGCTACCCAGGCCATTGCAAACAAAAAGAAGTAGGCTATTTGTCTTCACCCTTTATCTTCTCCAACTCCTTCTTGATTGCTATCTCAGCGAGGGAAGGGATTACCTCCCAGGCAATCCTTTCAACTGCCTCCCTAGCAGCATCTCTTACCATCTTTTCAACAAGTTCGATTGGTATCTGACCAGTAGGGCCTGATACCCCTTCTGCCTTAGGCAGGATCTTTTCTATTGCAGCTTCTATCTTCGGGGCTGGTTCTCTTTCAACAGGTTTCTCTTCCTTCTCCTCCCTTGTCTCATATTTTTCTTTTTCATCCACAAAGACCAGGTTATCCTCTTCTATTGTTGCCTCTTCTTTATCTTTAACCGATTCATTCAGATCTAGGTCAAGCAAACCCGGCGTTTCATCCTCTTTTAGCTCCGAGAAAAATGATTTACTTCCTGCTGAAGAGGACCATCCTAAAAGCTCCTCCATTTTCACCGTCTCCTCTTCACTCACCTCAACCTCTTCATCCTCATTCCTGGCTGTGAGGTACTGTTTTGCCTTTGTCGCAAGATCTGCTGATTCAATCGGCTTTCTTATAAAGTCTGTAATACCGGCTGAGAGAAGACTCTTTTCATCAAAAGAATCAGATGGGTTAACAAGAAGAAGTATTGGGCAATCCTTGAGATTGGCATCCTTCCTGATCTTTTCGCAGAACTTAGATATATCCATGCCCGCAACATTATATTCAACTATTAAGACATCAGGCCTTATCCTGTCTGATGCGTCAAGGGCAGAAAGGCCGTCACTAAAGGAAGTTACCTCGAATCCCTCTCTGGAAAGGCTATACTCCACCAGTTTTTGAACGGCAAGATTGGTGTCCACCACGAAGAGTCTGCTAGGCATATAATCGTCCTGTTTTATTTAGCGATAAAGCTATCATAGGAGTTTATTGTTGTCAAGCAAACCAACCAGTTAGGAGACCCCTTTGTCCTGCATTATCAGTATCCCGGCATAACCCACTACATGCGAATAATCTCCGCTTACCTCCGCAGAGGTCGCATACCGCACAAGCTCTGCCTTTTTTGCTCCAAGCCTATTTGCAGCAAAGAGCAGCGAAACAGTAGGGGCAAAACCGCACATAGATATCCCTTCTTTTCTTACAACTTCATAAAGTCCCAGAGGATCAAGGTCTAGTATGCTTCTGATAGCCATGCTGTCCTTCCTGCGGACCGATTCATCCGATTCATAATGGGTCATATCGGTGCTTGCTATAATGATTGTCCCGGAAGAGGAGGCGACGGCATCGGCAACAGCCTCTCCCAGGTCCCTTAAGACCTCAATATCATCCTCCATCATCACAACAGGAACTATCTTAGGGTCACGCACCAGGAATTTTATAAATGGGATCTGAACCTCCAGTGAATGCTCATATAAATGGGCAGAGTAGTCATCATGCGCAAACCCGCACCTTCTCATGATCAACGAGGCAAGACTGCTGTCTACCTCAACTATTCCATTTGGCACCTCCCATTCCCCATCGGAGTACACAGAGACGGGCAAACCCATCCCTGTATGATTTGGTCCCATTATTATAAATGAACTGCCAGGTACTATCCTTGAATATACGTCACCTGCTACACGACCGGAGTAGACATATCCGGCATGAGGAGAAACAATGCCAATCACCCTCCTTTTCTCGGCCCCAGGTGTCATATATCCGCCTATCTGTCTTTCAAGTTCATCAGCCGCGGAAGGATAGAATTTACCTGCAACAACAGGCCGCCTTATCATAATCCACCCCCTAACAATATTGGATACCCTTGCAGGACAGCACCTGCTTCTCTCTTGCACCTGACCGGTATATTGTAATCCCCTTGCATCCCTCTTTGTAAGCAAGAAGGAAGGCCCTTTTGATATCCTCCCTGGCAGCAATATTCGGGAAATTAATGGTCTTTGATACGGCATTATCTGTATGTCTCTGAAAGGCGGCCTGCATCCTGACATGAAATTCAGGTGATATATCATGGGAGGTAACAAATAGCCTCCTTATATCCTCCGAAATATCTTCTAGCTCCCGGATAGATTCCCGTTTTGAAAGCCGGCCTATCAGCCCTTTACTATAAAATGATCTCTCCTTCGCCATATCAAGGAAGATCGGATGCACCTCAAATAACCTTATATCATTCATGACAGTCCTGACATAGGCGATCCCATATAGCGGTTCTATGCCGCTTGAGCAGTTCGCTATTATACTTAAGGTGCCTGTCGGAGCAACGGTTGTTCTCGTAGCATTCCTCATGGCCTGGCTGCCTCTTTTTTTATCCATGACTCGAAAGAAATTTTGATAGGGCCCCCTTTCTCTTGCGATCTCGGAAGAGGTCTCATCTGATATCCTCCTGATAAATCCCATCACCCTGTCTGCCTGATCAATGGCCTCCTCTGAGTCATAGGGGATACCAAGCTTAATAAGCATATCAGCAAACCCCATAACCCCAAGACCTATCTTCCTGTTTCCTTTGGTTATCCTTTCTATCTCCGGAAGGGGATATCTGTTCACATCAATAATGTTGTCCAGGAACCTCACGCCGATCCTTACTACCTCTTCAAGTCTCTTGTAATCTACCTCACACCCTCTATTTTTTTTTATTACCATCTTAGAGAGATTTATAGACCCCAGATTGCAGGATTCAAATGGGAGCAGCGGTTGTTCACCGCATGGATTTGTGGCTTCTATCTCACCTATATCAGCTGTCGGGTTATCCTTATTTATCCGGTCCAGAAATATTATTCCCGGTTCTCCGCTTCTCCATGCAGACCCTACAATAAGGTCAAATACCTTTACTGCCGACAACCTCTTCACCTTCTTTTTGTCCCTGGGATTGATCAGATAGTATCCCCTGCCTGTCTTAACCGCGTTCATGAATTCATCTGTAACGCCTACAGATATATTGAAATTCGTAAGCTCTCTGGGATCATCTTTGGCCCTTACAAAGTCAATGATATCGGGGTGGTCCACCCGTAGGATCCCCATATTGGCGCCCCTTCTTGTACCCCCTTGCTTAATCACCTCAGTAGCCATGTTAAAGACCTTCATAAAAGAGACCGGGCCGGATGCGATCCCGGAGGTTGAGAGGACCCTGTCATTCGCCGGCCTGAGCTTGCTGAAAGAAAATCCTGTGCCGCCTCCAGACTGGTGTATAAGGGCGGTATGCTTGATGGTATCAAATATGGAGGAGAGGGAATCTTCCACAGGGAGGACAAAACAGGCGGCAAGCTGCTGTAACTCCCTCCCGGCATTCATAAGTGCCGGGGAGTTTGGGAGAAACTCTAAGTTGACCATGATCGCAAGAAACTCCTCCTCCCTTTTTTTAATATTCGCCCCCTTATCGTAGATAAGATCTGCTGATGCGATATTTCTTGCAACCCTTTTAAACATCTCAAAGGGGGTCTCAATAATCCTTCCTTCTTTATCCTTTTTGAGGTACCTCTTTTTGAGGACAGTCAGGGCATTC